>NZ_BAABCQ010000006.1:0-98876 GCF_039539045.1 Streptomyces marokkonensis | reverse complement strand
CGCTTCGGCGTCCCTTCTTTCTTGCCCCCGCCTTCGCCCCGGGGTCGCCGCCCCGCCCGCTCCCGCCTTTTCCTCCCCCGCGCATCCTTTCACCCTCTTCAACGTCTGATGTGCCCTGCGCGTTCACCGGTGAAACCGCGGCGGTTCACCGGTTCATGGAGTGAGACAGCCGTGAAAGGTAGAGTCCGGCGGCGTGCACCTGAAGGCCCTGACCCTCCGCGGATTCAAGTCGTTCGCCTCGGCGACCACGCTCCGGTTCGAGCCCGGCATCACCTGCGTCGTCGGTCCGAACGGTTCGGGCAAGTCCAACGTCGTCGACGCGCTCAGCTGGGTCATGGGCGAACAGGGCGCCAAGTCGCTGCGCGGCGGCAAGATGGAGGACGTCATCTTCGCCGGCACCACCGGTCGCCCGCCGCTCGGCCGGGCCGAGGTGTCGCTGACCATCGACAATTCCGACGGGGCGCTGCCCATCGAGTACGCCGAGGTCACCATCACGCGGATCATGTTCCGCAACGGAGGCAGCGAGTACCAGCTCAACGGCGACACCTGCCGCCTCCTCGACATCCAGGAATTGCTCTCCGACTCCGGCATCGGCCGCGAGATGCACGTCATCGTCGGCCAGGGCCGGCTCGACTCCGTCCTGCACGCCGACCCGACGGGACGCCGCGCCTTCATCGAGGAGGCCGCCGGCGTCCTCAAGCACCGCAAGCGCAAGGAGAAGGCGCTCAGGAAACTGGACGCGATGCAGGCCAACCTCGCGCGCGTGCAGGACCTGACGGACGAACTGCGGCGCCGGCTGAAGCCGCTGGGGCGTCAGGCGACGGTGGCGAGGCGGGCCGCCGTCATCCAGGCCGACCTGCGGGACGCACGGCTGAGGCTCCTCGCCGACGACCTCGTACGGCTGCGCGAGGCGCTGCAGGCCGAGATCGCCGACGAGGCCGCGCTCAAGGAACGCAAGGACACCGCCGAGGCGGAGCTGGGCAGGGCGCTGCGTCGTGAGGCGGAGCTGGAGGACGAGGTGCGCCGGCTCACGCCGCGCCTTCAGCGGGCCCAGCAGACCTGGTACGAGCTGTCCCAGCTGGCCGAACGGGTGCGCGGCACGATCTCGCTGGCCGACGCGCGCGTGAAGAGCGCCAGCTCCGCGCCCCCCGAGGAGCGGCGCGGCCGCGATCCGGAGGAACTGGAGCGAGAGGCCGCCCGCGTCCGTGAACAGGAGGCCGAACTCGAAGCGGCTCTGGAGGCGGCCGAGCACGCTCTGGAGGACACGGTCGCCCACCGCGCCGACCTCGAACGCGAACTGGCTCTGGAGGATCGCCGTCTCAAGGACGTCGCCCGCGCCATCGCCGACCGCCGGGAGGGGCTGGCCCGGCTCAGCGGCCAGGTCGGCACGGCCCGCTCCCGCGCCGCCTCGGCCCAGGCCGAGATCGAGCGGCTGGCCGAGGCACGGGACGAGTCCCGGGAGAGGGCCGCCGCCGCGCAGGAGGAGTACGAGGCGCTTCAGGCCGAGGTCGACGGCCTCGACGCCGATGACCAGGAACTCGCCGAGCGGCACCAGGCCGCCAAGCGCGCACTGGCCGAGGCGGAGGCCGCCCTGAGCGCCGCCCGGGAGGCGGCCACCGCGGCGGAACGCGAGCGCGCGGCGACGCACGCCCGCCGCGAGGCCCTCGCGCTCGGGCTGCGCCGCAAGGACGGCACAGGCGCCCTGCTCGCCGCGAAGGACCGGCTCACCGGCCTGCTGGGTCCGGCCGCCGGGCTCCTCACCGTGACGCCCGGCCACGAGGTCGCCCTGGCAACCGCCTTCGGCGCCGCCGCCGACGCGCTCGCGGTGACCTCCCCGGCGGCCGCCGCCGACGCCATCCGCCTGCTGCGCAAGCAGGACGCCGGCCGGGCCGCCCTGCTGCTCGCGGGCGCCCCCGACGACGTGGTGCGGGAGCCACATGGTGACGCGACGCGGGAGTCGTGTGGCGAAGTGGCACGGGAGCCGCGCGGTGACGGGTCGCCGTACGCCGCCGACCTCGTCCGCGGGCCGGGAGACCTGATGCCCGCCGTCCGGCGGCTGCTGCGCGGGATCGTGGTCGTCGCCACCCTGGAGGACGCCGAGGACCTGGTCTACGCCCACCCGGAGCTGACCGCCGTCACCGCCGAGGGCGATCTGCTGGGCGCGCACTTCGCGCAGGGCGGCTCCGCCGGTGCGCCCAGCCTGCTGGAGGTGCAGGCGTCCGTGGACCGGGCCGCCGCCGAGCTGGCGGAACTGGGCGTGCGGTGCGAGGAGCTCGCGAAGGCACAGGACGCGGCCGTCGAGCGACGCCGGGAGTGCGCGGCGCTCGTCGAGGAGCTGGGGGAGCGGCGCCGGGCCGCCGACCGGGAGAAGTCGGCCGTGGCCCAGCAGCTGGGCCGGCTCGCGGGACAGGCCCGTGGCGCGGCGGGGGAGGCCGAGCGGTCCGCCGCCGCGGCGGCCCGGGCGCAGGAGGCGCTCGACAAGGCGCTGACGGACGTCGAGGAACTGGCGGAGCGGCTCGCCGTCGCCGAGGAGATGCCCGCCGAGGAGGAGCCCGACACCTCCGCCCGCGACCGGCTCGCCGCCGACGGCGCCAACGCCCGGCAGACCGAGATGGAGGCCCGCCTCCAGGTCCGTACCCACGAGGAGCGGGTCAAGGGCCTGGCCGGGCGGGCCGACTCCCTGGACCGGGCGGCCCGCGCGGAACGCGAGGCACGCGCGCGTGCCGAACAGCGGCGGGCCAGGATGCGGCACGAGGCGGCCGTGGCCGAGGCGGTCGCCGCCGGCGCCCGGCAACTGCTCGCGCACGTGGAGGTCTCCCTGACCCGCGCCGACGAGGAGCGCACCGCCGCCGAGGCCGTCAAAGCCCGGCGTGAGCAGGAGCTGACCGCCGCGCGCACCGCCGGGCGTGACCTCAAGGCCGAGCTCGACAAGTTGACGGATTCAGTCCACCGGGGCGAGGTACTCGGCGCCGAGAAGCGGCTGCGCATCGAGCAGCTGGAGACCAAGGCGCTGGAGGAACTCGGTGTGGAACCGGCGGGGCTCGCGGCCGAGTACGGCCCCCATCAAGAGGTGCCGCCCTCGCCCCCCGCCGAGGGCGAGGAGTTCCCGCACGACCCGGAGCACCCGCGCAACCGGCCGCGGCCCTTCGTACGCTCCGAACAGGAGAAGCGACTGAAGGCCGCCGAACGCGCCCACCAGCAGCTCGGCAAGGTCAACCCGCTGGCCCTGGAGGAGTTCGCGGCGCTGGAGGAACGGCACCAGTTCCTCAGCGAGCAGCTCGAGGACCTGAAGAAGACCCGCGCCGACCTGCTCCAGGTCGTCAAGGAGGTCGACGAGCGTGTGGAGCAGGTCTTCACCGAGGCCTTCCGGGACACCGCGCGGGAGTTCGAGGGCGTCTTCAGCCGGCTGTTCCCGGGCGGTGAGGGGCGGCTGGTGCTGACCGAGCCCGAGAACATGCTCACCACGGGCGTGGACGTGGAGGCCCGGCCGCCGGGCAAGAAGGTCAAGCGGCTCTCGCTGCTCTCCGGCGGGGAGCGCTCGCTGACCGCCGTGGCGATGCTGGTGTCGATCTTCAAGGCGCGGCCCAGCCCGTTCTACGTCATGGACGAGGTCGAGGCGGCGCTCGACGACAGCAACCTGCAGCGGCTGATCCGCCTCATGCAGGAGCTGCAGGAGGCCTCGCAGCTGATCGTCATCACGCACCAGAAGCGGACGATGGAGGTCGCCGACGCGCTGTACGGCGTGTCCATGCAGGGTGACGGCGTGTCGAAGGTCATCAGTCAGCGGCTGCGTTAGTACCGAGCACACCAGCTTCATTTCTTGAACACATAACCTCCTGTGTCGCCATCGCGCATCTTCAAACTCACATCTCTCGACCTATTGACTTCGACACTTGAAGACATAGTCTCTGCAACGTTGCTTTTGCCTTCAGGTTCCTTCGGTGGCACCTCGAAGGCGAACCACCCCGGCAGCGTTGCCGGTAGCCCGAGGAGTACACGTGGCCAGCACATCGCAGGCGCCCAGTTCAGGAGCCAGGACGGCTCATCCCGATCATCTCGGGCACGTCATCTTCATCGCGGCGGCGGCCGCCATGGGCGGTTTCCTGTTCGGCTACGACAGTTCCGTGATCAACGGCGCCGTCGAGGCCATCCGGGACCGTTACGACGTCGGCTCCGCGCTACTGGCCCAGGTCATCGCCATCGCGCTGATCGGCTGCGCCATCGGCGCCGCGACCGCCGGTCGCATCGCCGACCGCATCGGCCGCATCCGCTGCATGCAGATCGCGGCGGTCCTCTTCACCGTCAGCGCCATCGGCTCCGCACTGCCCTTCGCGCTGTGGGACCTCGCCATGTGGCGCGTCGTCGGCGGCTTCGCCATCGGCATGGCCTCGGTGATCGGCCCCGCCTACATCGCCGAGGTCTCCCCGCCCGCCTACCGCGGTCGGCTCGGCTCCTTCCAGCAGGCCGCGATCGTCGTTGGTATCGCGGTCTCGCAGCTGGTCAACTGGGGTCTGCTGAACGCCGCCGGCGGTGACCAGCGCGGTGAGCTGATGGGCCTGGAGGCCTGGCAGGTCATGCTCGGCGTCATGGTCGTCCCGGCCGTCCTCTACGGCCTGCTGTCCTTCGCCATCCCGGAGTCCCCGCGCTTCCTGGTCTCCGTCGGCAAGCACGAGCGCGCCAAGCAGATCCTCCAAGAGGTCGAGGGCAAGGACGTCGACTTCGACGCCCGCGTCGCCGAGATCGAGCACGCCATGCACCGCGAGGAGAAGTCCTCCTTCAAGGACCTGCTCGGCGGCAGCTTCCTCTTCAAGCCGATCGTCTGGATCGGTATCGGCCTCTCGGTCTTCCAGCAGTTCGTCGGCATCAACGTCGCGTTCTACTACTCCTCGACGCTGTGGCAGTCGGTCGGCGTCGATCCGACGCAGTCGTTCTTCTACTCGTTCACGACGTCGATCATCAACATCGTCGGCACCGTGATCGCGATGATCTTCGTGGACCGCGTCGGCCGCAAGCCGCTCGCTCTCGTCGGCTCGGTCGGCATGGTGATCAGCCTGGCGCTGGAGGCCTGGGCGTTCTCCTTCGACCTGGTCGACGGCAAACTCCCGGCGACGCAGGGCTGGGTCGCCCTGATCGCCGCCCACCTGTTCGTCCTCTTCTTCGCCCTGTCCTGGGGTGTGGTCGTCTGGGTCTTCCTCGGCGAGATGTTCCCGAACCGGCTCCGCGCCGCGGCCCTGGGTGTGGCCGCAGCCGCGCAGTGGATCGCCAACTGGGCCATCACTGCGAGCTTCCCGTCGCTGGCCGAGTGGAACCTCTCCGGTACCTACGTGATCTACACGATCTTCGCCGCGCTCTCCATCCCCTTCGTCCTGAAGTTCGTGAAGGAGACGAAGGGCAAGGCCCTGGAGGAGATGGGCTGACCGCCCCACCCCCGAACCCGGGGAGAAGGGCCAAGTCCCCGCCGCCCCTCTCCCCGTACCGTCCGCCGCCGCCCCCGATCCCGGCTCACCGCCCGGAACGGGGGCGGCGGTGTCGTACGTCCGGGACCGGGCGGCGGCTCACCGGATGACGACACTCCGGAAGGGGACGCGTCGGCCGCGTACGTCAGACGGTCGCGGCCTCGGGCCGATCGGGCCGGCCCGAGGCAGCCGCCGCGGGAACGACCACGGCGGGCTTCGGCAGCACCGCGTACAGCAGACCGGAGATCACGACCGTGGCCACCCAGCCGAGGCCGTACTCGCCGACGACGTTGTTCGCGGCGAGGGGGCCGGTGAACCAGTCGGACGTCGTGAACATCAGGCCCGCGGCCAGCCCCACCGCCCACGCGGCGACGGCGGCGGGGGAGAAGCCCCCGCGGTACCAGTAGGCGCTGGTGCGGCCGGTGTCGGCGAGGGCCTCGCCGTCGTACTCCCTGCGGCGCAGCATGTCCGCTCCGAAGACGCCGACCCAGGCGGAGAAGGCGACCGCGAGCAGCGAAAGGAAGGCGATGAAGGAGCCCATGAAGCTGGTCGCCACCAGCATCAGCACCCCGCCGAAGACCAGCGAGATCACGGCGTTGACCGAGACCGCCCAGTGCCGCGGGACCTTGATGCCCAGGGTCTGCGCGGTGAAGCCGGCCGAGTACATCGACATCGAGTTGATCAGCAGCATGCCGATCAGCGCGATCAGCAGGTACGGCACCGCGATCCAGGTCGGCAGGATCTCGCCGAGGAAGGAGACCGGGTCGGCGGCCGAGGCCAGGTCCGGCGTGGAGACGGCCATGACCATACCCATCAGGACCATGGGCAGTACGACGATGCCGGCGCCGCCGATCGTCACGCCCACGATCCCCTTCGAGGAAGCCGTGCGCGGCAGGTACCGGGTGAAGTCCGGGGCGGACGGGATCCAGCTGACACCGCCGGCCGCGATCAGACCGACACCGGTGATCATCGCCGCCACGGAGCCGGCGGATCGGTCGAAGACCGCCGACCAGTCGGTGTCGACGACCAGGTAGCCGAGGACCAGCACCGAGAAGGCGCCGAAGAGGTACGCCGCGTACTTGTTGCACTTCTGCACGGCGTTGATCCCCAGCCCGGAGATCGCGAACGTCGCCACGACGAAGGCGAACAGCGTCACCATGTCCAGCATGCTGTTGGCCCGGATGCCGAACACGATGTCCAGTACGGTGAGCAGCGCGTAGGCGCCGGTCACCGCGTTGATCGTCTCCCAGCCCCAGCGGGCGACCCAGATCAGCGAACCCGGCAGCAGATTGCCCCGCTGGCCGAAGACCGCCCGGGACAGCGCCATCCCGGGCGCGCCCCCGCGCTTGCCCGCGATGCCGATCAGCCCGACCAGGCCGTACGACACGACCGGCGCGGCGGCCGCGACGACGAGCGCCTGCCAGAAGTTGAGCCGGTAGGCCACGACGAGGCTCGCGCCCATCGTGAGCAGCAGCACGCTGATGTTGGCACCGACCCAGGTCGGGAAAAGGTCGCGGGTCCGGGCGGTGCGCTCCTGATCGGGCACCTGCTCGATGCCGCGGGTTTCCAGGGCGCCTTCGGTCTCGGCGGTCTTGCTCATGCGGGGGTCCGTGCCTCGATCGTGGGGAGAAGAGGGGGGCGGTCGGGACTCTACGCGCGTTGACGTGGCCTCCTCCATCGTACTTTGATCCGACTCCTTCCTTCCAGGGGCCTTTGTCCTTTGGAGGAAGCCACAGTGACGCGAAAGGCGTGGGCACGGCTCACCGCATGAGCCATGCCACGCCTTGGGTGTGCCTCGCCCCCCTCGGCCCAGTCCTCCGTGCATCAAGCGCGCGCTGATACCGGACGGGTTGTGACTCCGCTCGAACGGGCTTCCCGCCGGCCATGAGCCAGGCAGCGGGCCGGCCCGGCCCGGAGGCACGCCTGCGCCGCCGACCAACGAAGGGCCGGGACAGGGGTCACGCATACTGGAGCCGTTATGGAAATCGTCATCCTTGCTGTAGTCATCGCCGTGGTCGTGATCGGCGCGCTCGGCGGGCTGATCGTGGGCAGTCGCCGTAAGAAGCAGCTGCCTCCGCCGCCTCCCGCCACGCCCGACATCACCGCCCCTCCGGCCGAGCCGCACGTCGGCGAAGAGGCCGAGACACCGCGCGACGAACCGCGCCGGACGATAGAGGAGGTCGACCTTCCGGACGGCGGCACCGCTGCCGCCACCGTCGAGGAGCCGCCCGTCGTCGAAGAGCTCGAGATCCCGCAGATCGAGGTTCCCGAGCCCACCGCCGGCCGTCTGGTCCGGCTCCGTGCCCGCCTCTCCCGCTCGCAGAACGCCCTCGGCAAGGGCCTGCTCACCCTGCTCTCCCGGGAGCATCTCGACGAGGACACCTGGGAGGAGATCGAGGACACGCTGCTCACCGCCGACGTCGGCGTGCAGCCCACCCAGGAACTGGTCGACCGGCTCCGCGAGCGGGTGAAGGTGCTCGGCACCCGCACCCCCGACGAGCTGCGGACCCTGCTGCGCGAGGAGCTGATCACGCTCCTCGACCCCGACATGGACCGCGAGGTCAAGACCGAGCCGGCGAACACCAGGCCCGGCATCGTGATGGTCGTCGGCGTCAACGGCACCGGCAAGACCACCACCACCGGCAAGCTCGCCCGCGTCCTGGTCGCCGACGGCCGCAGCGTCGTCCTCGGTGCCGCCGACACCTTCCGTGCCGCGGCCGCCGACCAGCTGCAGACCTGGGGCGAGCGCGTCGGCGCCCACACCGTGCGCGGCCCGGAGGGCGGCGACCCGGCCTCCGTGGCCTTCGACGCGGTCAAGGAGGGCAAGGAGATGGGCTCGGACGTCGTGCTCATCGACACTGCCGGCCGCCTGCACACGAAGACCGGTCTCATGGACGAGCTCGGCAAGGTCAAGCGCGTCGTGGAGAAGCACGCGCCGTTGGACGAGGTGCTGCTCGTCCTCGACGCCACCACCGGTCAGAACGGCCTGATCCAGGCCCGGGTCTTCGCCGAGGTCGTCGACATCAGCGGCATCGTGCTCACCAAGCTGGACGGTACGGCCAAGGGCGGCATCGTGGTCGCCGTGCAGCGTGAGCTGGGCGTGCCGGTCAAGCTGATCGGACTCGGCGAGGGCGCGGACGACCTGGCGCCGTTCGAGCCCGCGGCGTTCGTGGACGCCCTCATCGGCGAGTGACGCCACCGCGCGTACCGCGGTGCGCGCACCGTCGGAACGCGAACACGCGCGGAACGCGCGAAAGAGCGCCCGCCTCCCGTGACCGGGGGACGGGCGCTTCGCCGTGCCCGGCCGGGCGGGCGCCGGTCGCCGCCGGCGCTATGTCCGCGACCGGTGGGCCACGTACGCCAGTGTCCCCAGCAGCAGCCGTGCCGTCGGCGGCCTGGTCGCCGAGTCGAGGGCCGGCGGACGCAGCCAGCGCACCGGGCCCAGGCCGCCGCGGTCGCAGGGCGGGGCCGTGATGTACGTACCGGGGCCGAGGCCGCGCAGGTCCAGGGCGGACGGGTCGTCCCAGCCCAGGCGGTAGAGCAGCCGGGGCAGCTCGGCGGCGGCGCCGGGGGCGACGAAGAAATGGGCGCGGCCCTGCGGGGTCGCCGTGACCGGGCCGAGCGGGATGCCCATGCGCTCCAGCCGGGCCAGTGCCCGCAGCCCCGCGGGCTCGGCCACCTCGATGACGTCGAAGGACCGCCCGACCGGCAGCATCGCGGCAGCGCCGGGGACCTGGGCCCAGGCCTCGCCGGCCTCGTCCAGCGTGGCGCCCGCGGGCACCTCGGGTGCGAGATCCAGTGGATGCGCGCCCGGCGCCGGACAGTCGCGTCGGCCGCAGGAGCAGGCGCCCGCGGCGGCCCGGGCCCCCGGCACCACGGCCCAGCCCCACAGCCCGGTGAACTCGGCCACCATGGTGCACGCCGACGCGCGGCCCCGACGACGTGTGCCGGGCCGGGTGTCGCGCGTGCCCCGACTGCTGCCGATGCCGATCGTGAAGCCCATGCCCCCTCCAACGGGTCCGACGCAGCGGCGGTTACGCAGCGGACGTGCGACGTGACTCTCTGCTTGCAACTCCCCAGTCCGGCGCGGTTCACGCGGCGTCCGGAAGCGCATCGGGTGGTGCGCTCGACCGCGCACGCCCCGGTATGCACCGTTGCGCCGACTCACGGTCGGCTTATGTCAAGTGAATCGTGTGCGGGCCACTGGGGGTTCACCCGAAGGGGTGGCGAATGGTGGCGATTCCGCGATCGCCATGGCTGGACCGTGATCACGGGATTACTTTGTGTGCATGGAGCCTTGGGGCACATGCACTCGCGGGTATGCCGGAGGCAACTCGGCTTTCCGTTCGAAGGGCGGCATCCGCCGGACGGACGACTGTCATCACCGGCAGTCTGATAGGGCTTGGCGCACTCGGCGACAGGTGGTCTCAGGGATGGGGGCGTTCCAGTGAGTGGCAACGGCGGAAGCGGTACGAGCGCGGGAAGCGCGTCGTCCGCCGAAAAGCGCCCCAACGAGCTGCTCACCTCCTGGTTCGCCCGCAGCGGCTGGTCCAAGGGCGAGCTGGCCCGCCAGGTCAACCGCCGGGCACGCCAGCTGGGCGCCAACCACATCTCCACGGACACCTCACGCGTGCGCCGCTGGCTCGACGGCGAGAACCCGCGCGAGCCGATCCCGCGGATCCTGTCCGAGCTGTTCTCCGAGCGCTTCGGCGTCGTCGTCTCCGTCGAGGACCTGGGCCTGCGCTCCACCCGCCCGACACCGTCCGCGACCGGCGTCGACCTGCCCTGGACGGGCCCGCAGACCGTGGCCCTGCTCAGCGAGTTCTCGCGCAGCGACCTGATGCTCGCGCGGCGCGGCTTCCTCGGGAGCTCGCTGGCCCTCTCGGCGGGCCCGTCCCTCATCGAGCCCATGCAGCGCTGGCTCGTCCCCGCGCCCCCGGCCACCGCGTCCGGACGCGAGCCCGCGCCCACCACGCGCGCGCGTGGTCGCCTGTCCGGGCCGGAGCTGGACCTGCTGGAGTCCACTGCCGTGATGTTCCGCCGCTGGGACGCCCAGTGCGGTGGCGGCCTGCGCCGCAAGGCGGTGGTCGGCCAGCTGCACGAGGTGACCGACCTCCTGCAGGAGCCCCAGACGGACGCCACCCGGTCAAAGCTGTTCCAGGTCGCCGCCGAACTCGCCGAGCTGGCCGGCTGGATGTCGTACGACGTGGGACTCCAGCCCACCGCTCAGAAGTACTTCGTCCTCGCCCTGCACGCCGCCAAGGAAGCCGGCGACCGGCCGCTCGGCTCGTACATCCTCTCCAGCATGAGCCGCCAGATGATCCACCTCGGCCGGCCCGACGACGCCCTGGAGCTGATCCACCTCGCGCAGTACGGCAGCCGGGACTGCGCGAGCCCCCGCACCCAGTCGATGCTGTACGCGATGGAGGCCCGCGCCTACGCGAACATGGGCCAGCCAGGCCGCTGCAAACGGGCGGTGCGCATGGCCGAGGACACCTTCGCCGAAGCCGACGATTGGGACGAGCCGGACCCCGACTGGATCCGCTTCTTCTCCGAGGCCGAGTTGCACGGGGAGAACAGCCATTCCTTCCGGGACCTCGCCTACGTCGCCGGCCGCAGTCCCGCCTACGCCTCGCTGGCCGAGCCGCTGATGCGCCGCGCGGTGGAGCTGTTCGCCAAGGACGACGAACACCAGCGCTCCTACGCGCTGAACCTGATCGGCATGGCCACCGTGCACCTGCTGCGCCGCGAACCCGAGGAGAGTACCGGCCTGGCCGTCGAGGCCATGAGAATCGCCAAGAAGGTCCGCTCCGAACGAGTCAACACCCGCATCCGCAAGACCGTCGACACGGCCGTACGCGATTTCGGCGACCTCGGTGAGGTCGTCGACCTCACCGAACGGCTCGCCGTCGAACTGCCGGAGACCGCCGAAGCGGTCTGACCCCCACCAGCCCCGGCCGCGGCCGGCCCTCCCGAACTGCCCGACTCGGCTCCCCCATGCCAGGTCACTCGGAGGCCGCCGCGGCCGGCCCCCCTTGTGCGCCTAAGCCGGCGCCGCTCTCGCGGACCTGGTTGCTCGCCGTAGGGGTTGCTCAATTGATGGTTGCGGCGGTCGTCGGGAAGGCCGCGTCGCGATATCGGTGACCTGGCCCGCGACCCGGTAGTTCATCGACGCGTAACACGCACGGCGCCTTCGTCACGGCGGCGAAACAACGAGGGGCGTCCACCGAAACCGCGCTGCGCCAATCTCATGGCGCATAACCGGCCCACCCCTCACAGCCCGCTCAGGCTTCGCCCGCACGGGGCCGTACCAACGACGAGGAGACGCCGATGGCTCCAGCCATCACGCTCGCCGCAGAGACGGAGCTCTCTGCCGCCAACACGGGCTTCATGCTCATCTGCTCCGCCCTCGTGATGCTCATGACCCCGGCCCTGGCCTTCTTCTACGGAGGCATGGTCCGCGTCAAGAGCACCCTGAACATGCTGATGATGAGCTTCATCAGCCTCGGTATCGTCACCGTCCTGTGGGTGCTGTACGGCTTCTCCATGGCGTTCGGCACCGACACCGGCAGCCTCGTCGGCTGGAACTCCGACTGGATCGGGCTCAGCGACATCGGCCTGACCGAGCTGTGGGACGGATACACCATCCCCGTCTTCGTCTTCCTGGTCTTCCAGCTGATGTTCGCCGTCCTCACGCCCGCCCTGATCAGCGGCGCCCTCGCGGACCGGGTGAAGTTCACGGCCTGGGCGCTGTTCGTCGCCCTGTGGGCCACGATCGTCTACTTCCCGGTCGCCCACTGGGTGTGGGGCGCGGGCGGCTGGGCCTTCGAACTCGGTGTCATCGACTTCGCCGGCGGTACGGCCGTGCACATCAACGCCGGTGCCGCCGCGCTCGGCGTGATCCTGGTCATCGGCAAGCGGGTCGGCTTCAAGAAGGACCCGATGCGTCCGCACAGCCTGCCGCTGGTCATGCTCGGCGCGGGCCTGCTGTGGTTCGGCTGGTTCGGCTTCAACGCCGGCTCCTGGCTCGGCAACGACGACGGCGTCGGCGCGCTGATGTTCGTCAACACCCAGGTCGCCACCGGCGCGGCCGTCCTCGGCTGGCTCGCCTACGAGAAGATCCGCCACGGCGCCTTCACCACACTGGGCGCCGCCTCCGGAGCCGTCTCCGGCCTGGTCGCCATCACCCCGGCGGGCGGCGCGGTCTCCCCGCTCGGCGCGATCGCCGTCGGCGTCGTCGCCGGTGTGCTCTGCGCCATGGCGGTCGGCCTGAAGTACCGGTTCGGCTACGACGACTCCCTCGACGTCGTCGGCGTCCACCTCGTCGGCGGCGTCCTCGGCTCCCTGCTCGTCGGCTTCCTCGCCACCGGCAAGGGCCAGTCCGACGTCGAGGGCCTCTTCTACGGCGGCGGCCTGGACCAGTTCTGGAAGCAGTGCGCCGGTGTCCTCGGTGTCTTCGCCTACTCCCTGATCGTCTCCGCCCTTCTCGCCCTCGTCCTGCACAGGACGATCGGCATGCGGGTGCCGGAGGACGACGAGGTGGCCGGCATCGACCAGGCCGAGCACGCCGAGACCGCGTACGACTTCAGCGGCGCCGGTGGCGGCGCCGCCCGGACGACCGCCGCGCCGGCCACCTCCACGGCCGCGCCGGCCCAGAGCAAGAAGGTGGACGCATGAAACTCATCACCGCCGTCGTCAAGCCGCACCGGCTCGACGAGATCAAGGAGGCCCTCCAGGCCTTCGGAATCCACGGCCTGACCGTCACCGAGGCCAGCGGCTACGGCCGCCAGCGCGGCCACACCGAGGTCTACCGGGGCGCCGAGTACACCGTCGACCTGGTGCCCAAGATCCGCATCGAGGTGCTGGTCGAGGACGACGACGCCGAGCAGCTGATCGAGGTCGTGGTCAAGGCGGCCCGCACCGGCAAGATCGGCGACGGCAAGGTCTGGTCCGTCCCGGTCGACACGGCCGTACGGGTCCGGACCGGCGAACGCGGTCCCGACGCCCTCTGACACGACGGACGAACAGGAGTCGCCGGGTGACGAGTACGGACGTGACGAAAGAAGCGGAGGACTCCGGACCCGGCGGCTACGCGGCGGCCCGGCTGCGCCTCCTCACCGAGCGGGCGCGGTCCGGGCCGCCGCGCCGTACGGCCCTCGCCGGACTGACGGACGACTGGCTGTCGGGCCTCTTCACCGCGGCCGGCGCCCCGCCCCGGGGCGTCTGTCTGATCGCCGTCGGCGGTTACGGACGCGGCGAGCTGTCCCCGCGCAGCGACCTGGACCTGCTCCTGCTGCACGACGGCAGCGACGACAAGGCGGTCGCCGCCCTCGCCGACCGCCTCTGGTACCCCGTCTGGGACCTCGGCCTCGCCCTCGACCACTCCGTCCGCACACCGGCCCAGGCCCGCAAGACCGCGGGCGAGGACCTGAAAGTCCAACTCGGCCTCCTGGACGCCCGCCATCTCGCCGGCGACCTGGGACTGACCGCCGCACTGCGCACCACCGTCCTCGCCGACTGGCGCAACCAGGCACCCGGACGCCTCCCCGAACTCCAGGAACTCTGCGCCGAGCGCGCCGAACGCCAGGGCGAACTCCAGTACCTGCTGGAACCCGACCTCAAGGAGGCCCGGGGCGGCCTGCGCGACGCCACCGCCCTGCGTGCCGTCGCCGCCTCCTGGCTGGCCGACGCCCCGCGCGAGGGCCTCGCCGACGCCCGGCGCCGATTGCTCGACGTACGCGACGCACTCCACCTGGCCACCGGCCGGGCGACCGACCGGCTGGCGTTGCAGGAGCAGGACCAGGTGGCGGCCGAGCTGGGCCTGCTGGACGCCGACACACTGCTGCGGCAGGTGTACGAGGCGGCGCGCGTCATCTCGTACGCGGGCGACGTCACCTGGCGCGAGGTGGGGCGCGTACTGCGGGCGCGTTCCGCGCGGCCGAGGCTGCGCGCCCTGCTGGGCGGCGGCGGGAAACCGGTCGCCGAGCGCTCACCGCTCGCCGAGGGCGTCGTCGAGCAGGACGGCGAAGTGGTGCTCGCCCGTACCGCGCGCCCCGAACGCGACCCCGTGCTCCCGCTGCGGGCCGCGGCCGCCGCCGCGCAGGCCGGACTCCCGCTCTCCCCGCACGCCGTACGGCGCCTGGCCACCTCCGTACGCCCGCTGCCCGCGCGCTGGCCGGCCGAGGCACGGGAACAGCTGGTGACCCTGCTGGGCTCGGGCCGGCCCACCGTGGAGGTCTGGGAGGCGTTGGAGGCCGAGGGGCTGATCACCCGGCTCCTGCCCGACTGGGAACGGGTGCGCTGCCGCCCGCAGCGCAACGCCGTCCACCTGTGGACCGTCGACCGGCACCTGATCGAGACCGCCGTGCGCGCCTCCGGGTTCACCCGCCGCGTCCACCGGCCCGACCTGCTCCTGATCGCCGCGCTGCTGCACGACATCGGCAAGGGATGGCCGGGAGACCACTCCCTGGTCGGTGAGACCATCGCCAGGGACGTGGCCGCCCGCATCGGCTTCGACCGCGCGGACGGGAGCGTCCTCGCCACCCTCGTACGCCACCACCTGCTGCTCGTCGAGACGGCCACCCGGCGCGACCTCGACGACCCGGCCACCGTGCGCTCGGTCGCCGAGGCGGTCGGCACGGAACACACCCTGGAGCTGCTGCACGCCCTGACCGAGGCGGACGCGCTGGCCACCGGGCCGGCCGCCTGGTCGTCCTGGCGCGGCTCCCTCGTCGCCGATCTGGTGAAACGGGTCTCGGCGGTGCTCGCGGGGGGCCGGCTGGAGGAACCCGAGGCCGCCGCGCCCACCGCGGAGCAGGAACGGCTCGCCGTCGAGGCCTTCCGTACGGGCCAACCGGTGCTGGCACTGCGCACGCAGACCGAGCCGCCCACCGGTCGGGAGCGGGCCTCGGACGCGTGGCACGCCGCGGTCCTGGAGCGGGCCGCCGATCCGGAGCCGCTCGGCGTGGAGCTGCTGATCGCCGTACCCGACCAGGCGGGCGTACTCCCGGCGGTGGCCGGGGTCCTGGCCATGCACCGGCTGACCGTCCGCACCGCCGAACTGCGGTCCCTTCCGCTGCCGGACGGCGTCGAGGGCTCGGTCCTGCTGCTGGACTGGCGGGTCGCCGCCGAGTACGGCTCCCTGCCTCAGGCCACCCGTCTGCGCGCCGACCTGGTCCGGACCCTGGACGGCACCCTGGACGTCGCCGGCCGGCTCACCGAACGGGACGCCGCCTACCCACGGCGCAGGGGCGTGGAGCCGCCGCCGCCCCGCGTGACGGTCGCGCCGGCCGCGTCCCGGCTGGCCACGGTGATCGAGGTCCGCGCCCAGGACGCGCCGGGTCTGCTGTTCCGACTCGGGCGGGCGCTGGAGCGGGCGGGGGTGCGGGTGCGAAGTGCGCATGTCAGCACGTTGGGGGCGAACGCGGTGGACGCCTTCTACGTGACGGGAGGCGAGGGCGCGCCGTTGCCGGGCGATGAGGCGGCGGCTGCGGTCCGGGAGCTGGAGGAGTCGCTGCGGGCATGACCTCATGGGCGCCTGGTGCGTTCAGCCGGGTGCGCTCCCCGCCGCAGCGGGGATGTTCCAGATGTCGTCCGGCGAGACAGCCTCGCTGATGTGCTCCCCGCCGCTGCGGGGACCTGACCCTGTCCGCTCTCTCCAGCGGGCAGGGACTATTTGCTTGCCGGGCCGGATACCCTGGAGGGCGACCCACACCAACGCCGACGCGAGGACCTACGCCGCCGTGTTCGATACTCTCTCCGACCGCCTGTCAGCCACCTTTAAATCCCTCCGGGGCAAAGGAAGGCTGACCGAGGCGGACATCGACGCCACGGCCCGCGAGATCCGCATCGCGCTCCTCGAGGCCGACGTGGCCCTGCCCGTCGTGCGTGCCTTCATCAAGAAGGTCAAGGAACGCTCCCTGGGCGCCGAGGTCTCCAAGGCACTCAACCCCGCGCAGCAGATCGTCAAGATCGTCAACGAGGAGCTGGTAGGCATCCTCGGCGGCGAGACCCGCCGCCTGCGCTTCGCCAAGCAGCCGCCGACCGTGATCATGCTGGCCGGTCTCCAGGGTGCCGGTAAGACCACCCTCGCGGGCAAGCTGGGCCGGTGGCTCAAGGAGCAGGGCCACTCGCCGCTCCTGGTCGCCTGTGACCTCCAGCGCCCCAACGCCGTCAACCAGCTGAGCGTCGTCGCCGAGCGCGCCGGCGTCGCGGTCTACGCGCCCGAACCGGGCAACGGCGTCGGTGACCCGGTCAAGGTCGCCAAGGACTCCATCGAGTTCGCCAAGGCCAAGGTCCACGACCTGGTCATCGTCGACACCGCCGGCCGCCTGGGCATCGACCAGGAGCTGATGCAGCAGGCCGCGGACATCCGCGACGCCGTCTCCCCGGACGAGATCCTCTTCGTCGTCGACGCGATGATCGGCCAGGACGCCGTCAACACGGCCGAGGCCTTCCGCGACGGCGTCGGCTTCGACGGCGTGGTGCTCTCCAAGCTCGACGGCGACGCCCGCGGTGGTGCGGCCCTGTCGATCGCGTCCGTGACCGGCAAGCCGATCATGTTCGCGTCCAACGGCGAGAAGCTCACGGACTTCGACGCCTTCCACCCTGACCGGATGGCCTCCCGCATCCTCGACATGGGTGACCTGCTCACCCTGATCGAGCAGGCGGAGAAGACGTTCAGCCAGGAAGAAGCCGAGGCGATGGCCTCCAAGCTGGCGTCCAAGAAGGGCCAGGACTTCACCCTGGACGACTTCCTGGCCCAGATGGAGCAGGTCCGGAAGATGGGCTCGATCAGCAAGCTGCTCGGCATGCTGCCGGGCATGGGCCAGATGAAGGACCAGATCAACAACCTCGACGAGCGCGACGTCGACCGCACCGCCGCCATCATCAAGTCGATGACCCCGGCCGAGCGCCAGGAGCCGACACTCATCAACGGCTCGCGCCGCGCCCGTATCGCCAAGGGCTCCGGCGTCGACGTCAGCGCGGTCAAGTCGCTCGTGGAGCGGTTCTTCGAGGCCCGCAAGATGATGTCCCGCATGGCCCAGGGCGGCGGCATGCCGGGGATGCCGGGCGTCCCGGGCATGGGCGGCGGACCCGGCCGGCAGAAGAAGCAACAGAAGAAGACCAAGGGCAAGCAGCGCTCCGGCAACCCGATGAAGCGCAAGCAGCAGGAGCAGGAGGAGGCCGCCCGCCGCGCCGCAGCCGCGCAGAACGGGGGCGCCTTCGGACTGCCCCAGCAGGGCGACCAGAACTTCGAGCTGCCGGACGAGTTCAAGAAGTTCATGGGCTGACCGCCCGACCGGTTCGCGGGACAGGACCGTACGGCGCTGGGGGCGCCCCTCACCCGAGGGGCGCCCCCAGCGCCGTACACCCACATGCCGGGACGGCGTTCCTGGCGTAACGTCCGGATATGGCCAATCCGTCCCCGCCGCGCAAGGCCCCCGAGCCGCCCTGGCGCACCGAGGGCACGCCCGACGAGCCCCCCAAGCCGCCGCCCGGCGGCAGAAGGCCGCGCGGCGGATGGTGGAACCTGGTCCTGGCCGCGCTGATCGTCTTCCTCATCGCCAACCTCGTGCTCTCCTTCTTCAACGAGGGCGACGAGCCGACCATCTCCTACACGGAGTTCAGCAAACAGGTCGACGAGGGCAACGTCAGCAAGATCTACGCCAAGGGCGACGCGATCCAGGGCCAGCTGAAGAAGGCCCGGGACAATCCGGAGGGTGACGGGACCTACACCAAGTTCATGACCGAGCGGCCGACCTTCGCGGACGACCAGCTCTGGAACGACCTGACCGAGCACAACGTCACCGTCACGGCCGAGCCGGTCGTCCAGCAGCGCAGTCTCCTGGTCAATCTGCTGATCTCGCTGGCGCCGATGCTGCTCCTGGTGGTGCTGTGGGTCGTCATCGCGCGGCGTATGCGGGGCGCCCTGGGAGGCGGGGCGGGCGGCATGCTCGGCCGCAAGGCGCCGCCCAAGCCGGTCGAGCTGGAAGTCGGCGAGCCGCGCACCACGTTCGCCGACGTGGCCGGGATCGACGAGGTGGAGGGCGAGCTCAGCGACGTCGTCGACTTTCTGAAGAACCCCGACGCCTACCGCCGCATGGGCGCCAAGATGCCCCGCGGCGTCCTGCTGTCCGGCCCGCCCGGCACCGGAAAGACCCTCCTCGCGCGCGCGGTCGCCGGCGAGGCGGGCGTGCCGTTCTTCTCCGCGTCCGCGTCCGAGTTCATCGAGATGATCGTGGGCGTGGGCGCCTCCCGGGTGCGGGAGCTGTTCGCCGAGGCCCGGAAGGTGGCGCCGTCGATCATCTTCATCGACGAGATCGACACCATCGGCCGGGCCCGTGGCGGTGGCTCCGGGATGGGAGGTCACGACGAGCGCGAACAGACGCTGAACCAGATCCTCACGGAGATGGACGGCTTCTCCGGTGCCGAGGGCGTGATCGTCATCGCCGCCACCAACCGTGCCGACATCCTGGACCCGGCGCTGACCCGCCCCGGCCGTTTCGACCGGGTGGTCGACGTCTCGCCGCCGGACCGGGCCGGCCGGAAGGCGATCCTGGAGATCCACACCCGCGAGATCCCGCTCGCCCCGGACGTGGACCTGGCCCAGGTCGCCCGTACGACCCCGGGCATGACCGGCGCCGAACTCGCCAACCTCGCCAACGAGGCGGCGCTGCTCGCGGTCAAGCGCAAACAGGTCCGGGTGACCCAGGCCAACCTCTCCGAGGCCATGGAGAAGGTCCAGCTGGGGGCCGAACGCCCGCTGGTGATGCCCGAGGAGGAGCGCCGGCGCACCGCCTACCACGAGAGCGGGCACGCCCTGCTGGGCATGCTGCGGCCTGGCGCCGACCCCGTTCGCAAGATCACGATCGTGCCGCGGGGGCGGGCGCTCGGGGTGACGTTGTCGACGCCGGACGCGGACAAGTACGCGTACACGGAGGAGTACCTGCGCGGCCGGATCATCGGCGCGCTCGGCGGCATGGCGGCCGAGCAGGTGGTCTACGACGTGATCACCACCGGCTCGGAGAGCGACCTGGAACAGGTCACCCGGATCGCGCGCGGCATGGTCGGCCGCTGGGGCATGAGCGAGCGGGTCGGCCGGCTCTCCGCCCTCCCCGGCGACGCCCAGCAGGCCTACGGGCCGGCCGCCGCCCCGGGGACCCTCGACGCCATCGACGGGGAGATGCGGCGGGTCGTCGACGAGTGCTACGAGGAGGCCGTCCGCAAGCTGACCGACCACCGGGGGCAGCTCGACGCGCTGGCCGAGGCGCTGCTGGCGAACGAGACGCTGGAGGAGGCGGACGCGTACCGGATCGCCGGGATCACCCGGCTGACGAAGAACGGCCGGGAGACGTGAGGACCGTCCCTACTTCCGCGGGTACTTCCAGACGTAGGGCTCGCCGTCCTCCTCCTCCCACTGCACCTCCACGCTCGTGGCGTCCGCGGGGATCAGGTACGTCTCACAGAAGACGTGGCTCTCGCCCTGCTTCCAGCTCCGCACGTCGTACGGGTCCTCGCAGCCCGGGGCGTCGCCCGGGGCGCCGCCTACCAGGACGCCGCCGCGCTGCCCGTCGGCGAAGACCGTGGTGCCGTCGTGCACGTCGGAGCCCTCGGTGAGGGCCGGGCCGCCCTTGTGGGTGTACTTGACGTGCGCGACGGCCGGTACCCTGCCCTCGGCGTCCGCCGCGTCCGCCACCGCCCTCGCGGCCTCCGCCTCCGTGCCGACCTCCACCTTCTGTGCCACGACGTCGTAGGTGACCTCTCCGGGGCCCTCCACGACCTTTCCCGTCGCGCTCTCGCCCGTCGCCAGGTTGCCGCCCGAGGCCGCCCGGGAGGGAGAGGCGGACACCTCGGGGCTCGCCGGGCCCTTCGCGGCGGTATCGTCTCCGCCCCCGCACGCGGTGAGGGCCAGGACGAGGACGGCGACGGGCGCGGCGAGACGCAGCGCGGTCTTGTGGTGCGGCACTACAGGGCTCCCGTGCGCAGATGTGTCTGTCCCCCGAACGGTGGATCAGCGTAGAGGCCCAGGATCCACTGGGGAATAACCCCGCACCCACCCGATCGGAACCGGTCGTCAGGGAAGACGGGCGATCAGGTACCGGAACACGTTCGGCATCCACACGGTCCCGTCCGGCCGCTGGTGCGGATGCAGGGCCTCCGACAGCTCTTTGCCGACCTGTTCCTGGTCGGTCGCCGCGATGGCCGCGTCGAACAGCCCGGTCGACAGCAGCCCGCGCACCGCGCTGCCGGCGTCGGCGTATCCGAAGGGGCACGCCACTCGTCCCGAACCGTCCGGCGTGAGTCCGGCCCGCTGGGCGACCTCCTCCAGGTCGTCGCGCAGGGCGGGGCGCCAGCTGCCCGCGCCACGCAGCGGGTCCGCGAGTTTGGTGGCCACCCGCAGCACCGATGTCGTGGCACACCGCTCCGGCGGGCCCCACCCGGCCAGCACCACGGCGGCCCCGCGGCGGGCGAGCGGCGTCGCCTGGGCGAGCAGCTCACCCAGCCCCTCCGAGTCGCCCGCGAGGCACCCGATGGGCTCGAAGGCGGTCACCAGGTCGAAGACCGGGTCCGGCGGGTCGGCCGAGTCCCGGGGCGTACCTTCGAGGACCCGCGCGCCGTCTCCCCGAGCGCCGTCCGCCCGTACGCCGTCCCCCAGCGCGCGCGTGCCCCGCGCGTCGGGCGACACGGGACCGCCGGGCGACACGGGACCGCCGGGCACTTCGGGAAGCAGCCGCTGCCGCGCCAGGGTCAGGCGCTCCGGGAAGCGGGAGTCGACACCGGTCACCGCGGCGCCGCGCGAGGCGGCCATCAGCAGGGCCAGCCCGGAACCGCAGCCCAGCCCCAGCATCCGTGTGCCGCCGCCCACGTCCAGTCGCTCGTAGACCGCCTCGTAGAGCGGTACGAGCATCCGCTCCTGTATCTCGGACCAGTCACGCGCGCGTGCACTTGGGTCCACCCGAGGCGTCGCCCCCGAGTGAGATGAGTGCTGCCGCACGAGCGTAGGTGTCATAGGAAAGCGCCCCAATCGCCGAGTGTTGCCGCTGTGCCCGTTTCCGTGGCCCCCGTGCAGTGCGCTCGTACTTCCCCCGTATGCCAGGAAACTCCGGGCTCGCCGTGGCGTCCAGTGGTAGCGGCGGCCGGTTTGCCCGATCCCCGCCCCAGTGGCGAGATTTCACTTCCCGGCAACGTGGGCCTGGCCGCGTGGTACTTCCGGTAGCCCCGTCCCGACCCCTTCGGTGGATGGCCTGATCGCGCCGCTCGGTGATGACAGCGGGTGGCGGTGGCGCCGCCGAGGCGGTTCTGGCCAAGGTCGGGGAGCCCGGTGGCGGGCCCCCGGGGGCGGGGGCCGACCGGGGGCGGGGCGGTGCCGCACGCCGGCGGCACACCCGGTAACGTCGCACCCGTCGACGCGCCCGATCGGGTGGCGTACTTCCGGGGAGACGGCGACCGAAACGCCCCTTGCGCACCCGCCGGTCACACGCCTCCCGCGCGTGGACAAGGTCTACGCGCCGGCGCGTACGTCGGACTACGCACCAGCTTGGTACGAGCTGTGAGGCTTCTCCGCAGATCAGCGCACCCGCCCTCGTCGGGACGCATCAGCGGCAACTGACGGGTACGTGCAAATTATTTGGGATGCCCCGGAATAGGAACACAGCGGCACTCAGGCTCGTTGTCATTACGTGAGCACGACACCACCTGTTCTCGCCGCAGAGCTGGCGCAGGCGTGGGCCGACATTCAGCGGCACCACACCGAGCTGCCCGATCTTGCCGCGCCCGAGTCCCTGATCGGAGAGTCGTCGTCCGCCTGCGGGCACGAGCTCTCCTTCGAGCGACTGCTCCATGAGGCAGTCCACGGCATCGCTGCCGCGCGTGGAGTACGCGACACCTCCCGCGCGGGGCGCTACCACAACCGACGATTCCTCGCGATCGCCGAGGAGCTGGGCCTCGACCACCCCGAGGAGCCGCATCCGAGCAGCGGCTTCTCGCTGGTCACGCTCACTCCCGAGGCGAAGCGCCGCTACCGCCCGACGATGGAACGCCTTCAGCGCGCGCTGAAGGCCCACACCGCAGCGACCGCGACCGACTCCGTCCGGAGTTTCCGCGGCCCGGCCGCCCGGCACGGCTCCTCCGGGGGAGGGGTGCGCGTGAAGGCGGTGTGCGACTGCGGACGCAACGTACGGGTCGTTCCCTCGGTCCTGGCCCAGGCTCCGATCATGTGCGGCGGCTGCGGCAAGCCGTTCCGGATTCCGGAGGTGGTCGGCGCGGCGGCGAGCTGACGGTCCGGCTGCTCGTGGCAGCCGGACCCGGGCGGGGTGCCCTCGGTCCGCCTCCGGTCCGCCCTCGGTCCGAAGGGCCCGCCCGCGTGTGGCACAATGGCTAGCTGTACTCGACAGTCGCACAGGACCCCTCTCTCCTCCGGCTGACGCGTCCATCGGGCACTCGGGTACCGCAACCCCACGCGGCTCTCCCGCCGTGCCCAATCACGTCAAAACCAGGAGAACCCACTCCAGTGGCAGTCAAGATCAAGCTGAAGCGTCTGGGCAAGATCCGTTCGCCTCACTACCGCATCGTCGTCGCCGACTCCCGTACCCGCCGTGACGGCCGGGCCATCGAGGAGATCGGCAAGTACCACCCGACGTACAACCCGTCGGTGATGGAGGTCGACGCCGAGCGTGTCGCGTACTGGCTGCGTGTCGGCGCCCAGCCGACCGAGCCCGTGCTCGCCATCCTGAAGAAGACCGGCGACTGGCAGAAGTTCAAGGGCGAGCCCGCCCCGGCACCGCTGCTGCAGCCGGCCGAGAAGTCGGCCCGTCCGTCCTTCGAGGCGATCGGTGGCGACGACGCGGGCAAGGGTGAGGCGATCACCCAGAAGAAGAAGGCCGACAAGAAGGACGAGGCTGCCGCCGAGTCCGAGTCGACCGAGGCCTGAGCATGCTCGAGGAGGCTCTCGAGCACCTCGTGAAGGGCATCGTCGACAATCCTGACGATGTGCAGGTCGCCTCGCGCGACCTGCGTCGCGGGCGTGTGCTCGAGGTCCGGGTCCACCCGGACGACCTCGGCAAGGTGATCGGTCGCAACGGCCGCACCGCACGCGCTCTGCGCACCGTCGTGGGCGCCATCGGCGGCCGTGGTGTCCGCGTCGACCTCGTCGACGTGGACCACGTCCGCTGACGCCAAACGCAGCACCGGCTCGGGCCGGGGAGGGCCACTGGGCCGTCCCCGGCCCGTAGTCGTACAGCCGTGACCGTAGGCGTATGCGCGGGGAGCCGGCGCGGTATGTGTCGTGAGCGCGCGTCGCGTGCGTCGTGAACCGGCGTCGTGTGTGCGTCATGACCGGCGTCGTACGTGCCATGACCGGCGTCGTACGTGCCATGACCGGCTCGTCGTAGTTCCGACAGGAGATCAAGCACAGTGCAGTTGGTAGTCGCGCGTATCGGCCGCGCCCACGGAATCAAGGGCGAGGTGACCGTCGAGGTCCGCACCGACGAGCCGGAGCTGCGGCTCGGGCCCGGTGCCGTACTGGCCACCGACCCCGCCTCCACCGGGCCGCTCACCATCGAAACCGGCCGGGTCCACAGCGGCCGTCTCCTGCTGCGCTTCGCCGGTGTCCACGACCGCACCGGAGCCGAGGCGCTGCGCAACACCCTCCTGATCGCCGACGTCGACCCGGACGAACGTCCCGAGGACGACGACGAGTACTACGACCACCAGCTGATCGACCTCGACGTGGTGACCAAGGACGGTGACGAGGTCGGCCGGATCACCGAGATCTCCCACCTGCCCACGCAGGACCTCTTCGTGGTGGAGCGTCCCGACGGCAGCGAGGTCTACGTGCCGTTCGTGTCGGAGATCGTCACCGAGATCGACCTGGACGAGCAGCGCGCGGTCATCGACCCGCCGCCCGGCCTGATCGACGACCGTGCCGAGATCGCCTCCGCGCGGGACGCCGCGGCGGACTCCTCGGCGGACGCACCCGCGGGCTCTTCGGAGGACGAGGCGTGATGCGGCTCGACGTCGTCACGATCTTCCCCGAGTACCTCGAACCGCTGAACGTCTCCCTCGTCGGCAAGGCACGCGCGCGTGGACAGCTGAACGTCCACGTGCACGACCTGCGCTCCTGGACCTACGACCGGCACAACACCGTCGACGACACGCCCTACGGCGGCGGCCCCGGCATGGTCATGAAGACCGAGCCGTGGGGCGACGCACTGGACTCCGTCCTGGCCGACGGCTACGAGACGGGCTCCGGCGAGCCCGTCCTCATCGTGCCCACGCCCAGCGGCCGGCCCTTCACCCAGGAACTCGCCGTCCACCTCTCCGAGCGGCCCTGGCTGGTCTTCACGCCCGCCCGCTACGAGGGCATCGACCGCCGTGTCATCGACGAGTACGCGACCCGGATGCCCGTGTACGAGGTGTCCATCGGCGACTACGTCCTGGCCGGCGGCGAGGCGGCCGTACTCGTCGTCACCGAGGCCGTGGCGCGGCTGCTGCCGGGCGTCCTCGGCAACGCCGAGTCCCACCGGGACGACTCCTTCGCCCCCGGCGTCATGGCCAACCTGCTGGAGGGCCCCGTCCACACCAAGCCGCCGCAGTGGCGCGGCCGTGGCATCCCCGACGTGCTGCTCAGCGGCCACCACGGGAAGATCGCCCGCTGGCGCCGCGACGAGGCCCTGCGGCGCACGACGGCGAACCGGCCCGACCTGATCGAGCGGTGCGACCCCAAGGTCTTCGACAAGAAGGACCGGGAGATGCTCTCCATCCTGGGTTGGGAACCCGACCCGGAGGGGGAGCCGTACGGCCGGTTTTGGCGTAGGACGCCGGGCGTGGAACAATAGGGCGCTGTTGTGCGTCCGTCCGGAGCGCGCCCCTGCCACAGGGGGACACGACGCCCGTCCCGACCCGCACATCCCAGATTCCGAAACACCTAGTTTCCGTTGATGACCTGTGGCATCAACGAGGAAAGCAGACGAAATGTCTCACCTGCTCGACTCCGTCGACTCCGCGTCGCTGCGCAGTGACGTCCCGGCCTTCCGCCCCGGCGACACCGTCAACGTCCACGTCCGTGTCATCGAGGGCAACCGCTCCCGTGTGCAGCAGTTCAAGGGCGTGGTCATCCGCCGCCAGGGCGCCGGCGTGCGCGAGACCTTCACGGTCCGCAAGGTCTCCTTCTCCGTCGGCGTCGAGCGCACCTTCCCGGTGCACACCCCGATCGTGGAGAAGATCGAGCTCGTCACCCGTGGTGACGTCCGTCGCGCGAAGCTGTACTACCTGCGCGAGCTGCGCGGCAAGGCGGCGAAGATCAAGGAGAAGCGCGACAACTGAGCGCCCTGAGAGGTCCACACCGGGGCCGGATAACATCTGGCCCCGATGGACACCGAAGCACAGCACACGGAGCGCGACCGCTCCTCCCGCCCTTCCGACTCCGAGCACCCCTCGGACACGGACGGCCCGGAGGAACGGTCGCGTTCCGCGTTTGCGGGGCGGATCACGGACTGGGTGCCGGGCGGCCGGATCACCGTGACCCTCCTGACCCTGCTGCTGTTCCTGCTGCTGCTCAGTACCTTCGTGCTGCAGCCGTTCCAGATCCCCAGCGGATCCATGGAGCGGGGATTGAGGATCGGTGACCGGGTTCTCGTAAACAAGTTGGCGTACCGTTTCGGTGACCGGCCGCAGCGGGGCGACATCGTCGTGTTCGACGGCACCGGGCTCTTCGGGCACGGCGACTACATCAAGCGCGTTGTCGGTGTGGGCGGCGACCATGTGGTGTGCTGCGACAGGGAGGGGAGGGTCCGGGTGAACGGCCAGTCGGTCGACGAGTCCGCGTTCCTGTACCCGGGCGACCGCCCGTCCACGGTGCGCTTCGACGTCGTGGTCCCCGACGGCGCCCTCTTCGTCCTCGGTGACCACCGGGCCAACTCCAGCGATTCCCGCGACCACCTGGGCTCGCCGGGCGGCGGCATGATCCCGGTGGACGAGGTGATCGGCCGAGCCGACTGGATCGTCTGGCCCTTCGACCACGCCACCCACCTCGACCGGCCCGACGCCTACGCGCGCGTGCCGGACGCGGACACGGACGTCGGCCGGCCCGCCGACGCGGCGGACGAACCGACGACCACGGCGGCCCAACCGACGACCACGGCGGACGCACCGGCCAACGTGACGGCCGGACCGGCCGCGGAGGCCGAACCTACCGCGACGGGACCGGCGGCTGACGCGCACCGGCCCGAGGGCGCCGAGGGCGCCGATGGGTAGCCGGGGCAAACCGCGTGGGGCGCCCAGCAGCCCCACGGAGAACCTGCTGCCCACCGGCTCACGGCGCACCGGTGGCGCGCAGCCCGGCGGCCGGTCCCGGGCCGAGCGGCGCAAGCTGCAGCGCAAGGTCAAACGGCGCCGCAGACGCGGCGCGGTCAAGGAGGTACCCCTTCTCGTCGGCGTCGCCGTCCTGATAGCGCTGGTGCTGAAGACCTTCCTCGTCCAGGCGTTCGTGATCCCGTCGGGCTCCATGGAACAGACCATCCGGATCGGTGACCGGGTGCTGGTGGACAAGCTCACCCCTTGGTTCGGCGCCGAGCCGCAGCGCGGGGACGTCGTGGTCTTCCGCGACCCCGGCGGCTGGCTGCGGGGCGAGCAGACCGCCAAGAAGGACGATCCCGTTGTCATCAAGCAGGTCAAGGAAGGCCTCGCCTTCATCGGCCTGCTGCCGTCCGACGACGAGAAGGACCTCATCAAGCGGGTCGTCGGTGTGGGCGGGGACCGGGTCACGTGCTGTGACACGCAGGGCCGGGTCACCGTCAACGGCTTCCCCCTGACCGAGGACTACCTCTATCCCGGCGACGCCCCGTCCAGGACGCCGTTCGACGTCACGGTCCCCGAGGGGCGGCTGTGGGTGATGGGCGACCACCGGTCCAACTCCGCCGACTCCCGCTCCCACCAGCAGGCCGACTTCGGCACCGTCTCCGAGGACGAGGTGGTCGGGCGGGCCGTGGTGATCGCCTGGCCTTTCGGGCACTGGACCACCCTGGACGAACCGAAAACGTATGCGTCCGTGTCCAACTCGGCCTCCGGTTCGACTGCCGCCCCCCGGCTGTCGCATAGGGTTGCCCCCTACGATCCGAACACGATGATTCGACTCCCGACCCCTGCGGAACTCCCGCTCGTTATGGGAGTGGTGGGCCTGCATCGCGTACGGGGCAGGCGGCGGCAGAAAGTAAGGAGTTGGCGTGGGGGATGTGGCGGTTGGCGCACGGTCCGGACACGACGGCGAGGAGAACCGCGGACGCCCCGTGGAGACAGCCGGCCCGGCAGCGGACGGCGCTCCGGCCTCCGGGCGCGACTCCGGGACCGAGGACGGCAGGGTGACGGACGAACAGAGCGGAACGCAGGACGAGGGAGTCGGCGGGACGCCCCCGGCGACACCCCCCGCGGCCAAGAAGCCGCGCTCCTTCTGGAAGGAACTGCCGATCCTGATCGGCATCGCGCTGGTACTGGCGCTGCTGATCAAGACGTTCCTGGTCCAGGCGTTCTCGATTCCGTCCGCCTCGATGCAGAACACCCTCACGATCGGTGACCGCGTCCTGGTCGACAAGCTCACGCCCTGGTTCGGCTCGGAACCCGAGCGCGGCGAGATCGTCGTCTTCCACGACCCGGACGACTGGCTGGCGGGCGAGCCGACGCCCGATCCGAACGCGCTGCAGACGGTCCTCAGCTGGATCGGCCTGATGCCGTCCGCCGACGAGAAGGACCTGATCAAGCGGGTCATCGGGGTCGGCGGCGACACCGTCGAGTGCAAGGGCACCGGCCCGCTCAAGGTCAACGGCGAGGCGCTGAACGAGCAGGATTACGTCTACCCCAACAACACGCCGTGCAGCGTCGACGACCAGGGCGGCCAGTTCAAGGTCGAGGTTCCCGAGGGCTCCATCTGGGTCATGGGCGACCACCGGCAGAACTCCCGGGACTCCCGCTACAACCAGTCGGACAAGCACGGCGGCATGGTCCCGGTGAAGGAGGTCGTCGGCCGCGCCGTCGTGATCGCCTGGCCGATGAACCGCTGGGACAACCTCCCGGTCCCCGACGCCTTCGGCCAGGAGGGCCTGCAGTCCCAGTCGTCGGCCGCCGCCGCGCTGTCGGTCGCGCCCCAGGGACTGGCCCTCGCCGGAGTCGTCCCGGTCGTCTGGTGGCGCCGCAGGCGCGTCGCGCCCGCCGAGACCCGCTGAGCGCCTCGGACCCGTACGCGCTTCCCCCGAGGCAGCTCCTCCCTGAGGCAGCACCTCGCCGAGGCAGCTCCTCGTTGAGCCCACGGGTCGCTGAGCCAGCCCTTCCAGCCCCTCCCGGGCCAGGCCTCGGGAGGGGCTGCCGCGTTCGGGTACTGCCGGGTAAGGTGCGGATCCATGGGTGGCGAGAGCACGACACGTACGGTCCCGCCCGGCGGCGGCACGAACAAGGGCCCGGCGGGCAGCCGGACCGGGCAGCGACTGTCCGGTCTCGCCGTGGCGCTGGGTCTGGTGCTGTTCCTCGGAGGCTTCGCCTGGGGAGCGGTGGTCTACCGGCCCTACACCGTGCCGACCCGCTCGATGGAACCGTCGATCGACGCGGGTGACCGGGTGCTGGCACAGCGCGTCGACGGCGGTGACGTCCGCCGCGGTGACGTCGTCGTCTTCAAGGACGAGACCTGGGCCAACGCCCCGATGGTCAAGCGCGTGGTCGCGGTCGGCGGGGACACCGTCTCCTGCTGCCAGGAGGGCAGGCTCAAGGTCAACGGCAAGGTCATCGACGAGCCGTACCTGCCCGACGGTACGTCGGCCGAGATCGGCGACTTCCCGACCGTGACCGTCCCCGAGGGCCGCCTGTTCCTGCTCGGCGACCAGCGCGACACTTCCCTGGACTCCACCGCCCACCTCGCCGATGCCGCCGGCGGCACCGTTTCGCGCGGTGCCGTGGACGCCCGGGTCGACGCCGTGGTCTGGCCCGTGAAGGGCATGCTGGAGCGGCCGACCGGGTTCGGGACACTGGGTGACCTCTCCTCGCCGGGCCCGCTGCGGACGGTCGTCGTCCTGGTGGTCGCCGGGACCGTGCTGATCTTCGGGGGCGCGGTCTACGGGCCCCTCGCCAAGCGGGCCGCGGTCTCCCGCGCCCGGACCGGAAAAGGGGCCACCGATGCCCGCTGAGCCGGCGGAGGCGGGACAGGACACCTACGAGGGCGGGCTGCGCAGGGTGGCACGGGTGGTGCTGCTCGACCCCGACGACCGCATCCTGCTGCTGCACGGACACGAACCGGACGATCCGGCCGACGACTGGTGGTTCACCCCCGGCGGCGGCGTGGAGGGCGACGAGACCCGTGAGGAGGCCGCCAGGCGGGAACTCATCGAGGAGACCGGCATCACCGACATCGAACTCGGCCCGGTGCTGTGGCGGCGCAGGTGCTCGTTCCCCTTCGCGGGGCGCCGCTGGGACCAGGACGAGTGGTACTACCTGGCCCGTACGGCCCAGACCGCGACGGAGGCCGTGGGCCTGACCGAACTGGAGCGGCGCAGTGTCGCCGGATCGCGCTGGTGGACGTGTCAGGAACTGACCCGGGCACATGAGACGGTGTATCCGACCAGACTCGCCGGGCTGCTGCGCACGCTGCTCGACGAAGGGCCCCCGGCCGGGCCGGTGACCCTGGACACCGAAATCGTCTAGAGGTGCACGGGACTGGCGCACAATGGTGGGACCGCACGGCTGAAGGGGAACATGCCATGAGCGCCGAGGACCTCGAGAAGTACGAGACCGAGATGGAGCTCAAGCTCTACCGGGAGTACCGCGATGTCGTCGGTCTGTTCAAGTACGTGATCGAGACCGAGCGGCGCTTCTATCTCACCAACGACTATGAGATGCAGGTGCACTCGGTCCAGGGCGAAGTCTTCTTCGAGGTGTCCATGGCCGACGCCTGGGTCTGGGACATGTACCGGCCGGCCCGGTTCGTGAAGCAGGTGCGAGTGTTGACGTTCAAGGACGTGAACATCGAGGAGCTGAACAAGAGCGACCTGGAGCTCCCCGGCGGCTGACCGGCCAGGAGCTTCACTCGTGTGGGTGACGGGGTTGTCCACAGCCGTCTGACCGTCCACCAAGATCCACAAGCTCGCTGAGCTGCCCTCATCGTTGGCGCCGGAGGTGGTGCCGACATGAACGCACGAGGTGCGATGGGCAAGTACGGCGAGACACTCGCCGCCCGCAGGCTGGCCGAGACCGGAATGACGGTCCTGGAACGCAACTGGCGCTGCGGCCGGACCGGCGAGATCGACATCGTCGCCCGGGACGGGGACGCCCTGGTCGTCTGCGAGGTCAAGACCCGCAGGGGCGGCTCCTTCGAACACCCGATGGCCGCGGTGACCCCCGAGAAGGCGGAGCGGCTGCGGCGGCTCGCCGATCGCTGGATCCAGGCCCACGGAGGTGCCCCGCCCGGCGGCGTCCGCATCGACCTGATCGGCGTGCTCCTCCCGCAGCGCGGTGCCCCCGTGGTCGAGCACGCGCGGGGGGTGGCGTGATGGGGTTCGCGCGTACATGCTCCGTGGCGCTCGTCGGCGTCGAGGGCGTGGTGGTCGAGGTGCAGGCCGACCTCGAACCTGGCGTGGCGGCGTTCACGCTGGTGGGATTGCCGGACAAGAGCCTGACCGAGAGCCGCGACCGGGTACGGGCGGCGGTGGTCAACTCGGGTGCCGAGTGGCCGCAGAAGAAGCTGACGGTGGGACTCAGCCCGGCGTCGGTGCCCAAGAGCGGCAGTGGATTCGACCTGGCGGTCGCCGCAGCGGTCCTCGGCGCCGCCGAGCGCGTCGACCCCAGGGTGCTCGCCGACATCGTGATGATCGGGGAGCTGGGCCTGGACGGACGGGTGCGGCCGGTGCGCGGCATCCTGCCGGCGGTGCTGGCAGCGGCGGAGGCCGGTTACGAACAGGTCGTCGTCCCGGAGTGCGCCGCGACCGAGGCATCCCTGGTCCCCGGTGTGTCGGTGCTTGGCGTGCGCAGCCTGCGCCAACTCATCGCAATCCTCGCCGACGAGCCCGTGCCGGAGGAGGAACCGGACCAGGAGGGCCGGCCCGACCCCCTCCTCGCCGGCCTGCGCATGCCCGGCACGGGCGCCGCCACCGGGATGCGCGGCATGGGATCGGCGCACCACGACCACGGCCACGACCTCGCCGACGTCGTGGGCCAGGAGCCGGCACGCACGGCGGTGGAGATCGCGGCGGCCGGCGGCCACCACCTGTTCCTGGAGGGGCCACCCGGCGCCGGGAAAACCATGCTCGCCGAACGGCTGCCCGCAGTCCTGCCCAAGCTCTGCCGGGCGGAGTCGCTGGAGGTCACCGCGGTCCACTCCGTGGCGGGTCTGCTGCCACCGGGCAGGCCCCTGATCGACGCGGCTCCCTACTGCGCGCCGCACCACTCGGCCACGATGCAGGCCCTTGTCGGCGGTGGTCCCGGCATCGGGCGGCCGGGCGCCGTGTCGCTGGCACACCGAGGTGTGCTCTTTCTGGACGAGACACCGGAATTCAGCAGCCACGCGCTGGACGCCCTGCGCCAGCCGCTGGAGTCCGGGCACGTCGTCATCGCGCGCAGTGCGGGCGTGGTGCGGTTCCCGGCACGGTTCCTGATGGTGCTGGCCGCCAATCCCTGCCCCTGCGGGCGGTTCTCGCGGAAGGAGGACCTGTGCGAGTGCCCGTCCTCGGCGATCCGCCGCTACCAGGCCAGGCTGTCCGGCCCGCTCCTCGACCGGGTCGACCTCCGGGTCGAGGTGGACCGGGTCACCCGCAGCCAGCTGGCCGACACGGCTGTCCGGGGTGACACCACCGCGACGGTCGCCGACCGGGTGCGGGCGGCGAGGGACCGGGCGGCCGCGCGCCTCGCGGACACCCCGTGGCGCTCCAACAGCGAGGTGCCCGGACGGGAGCTCCGCAGTCGCTGGCGCGCCGCGCCCGGTGCGCTGGAGGACGCGGAGCGCAGCCTGGAACGGGGCGTGCTCACCGCCCGCGGCCTCGACCGGGTCCTACGTGTCGCCTGGACCGTCGCGGATCTCGTCGGCCATGACCGGCCCGGCGCGAGGGACGTCGCCCTGGCACTGCAACTGCGCACGGGGGTGCCGAGGGGCGTCCCCATGGCCCTTGGAGCGCTGACGTGACCGGGGGAGACGCGGCACCTGAGGACGACGCCATGCCCCAGGGAGGCGGCGCTGTCTCCAAGGGCGAAGATCCGGCCGCGCGCGGTGCCGCACGCAGGGGCGGCACCGTTTCCCAGGCGGACGCCGTGCTTGGGGGCGACGCCGTTCACGGGGGCGACGGCTTTTCCCGGGGCGACGGCGCGGCCCGGGGAGACGCCGTGCCGCGGGGCCTCGACGCCAGGGGCGGGGGCGCGACCCGGGGCGGTGACCGGATCGGGGACGACGAGCCGGGCGGCGGCAGCGACGAGGCGTCGGGTGGGCAGGCGGACGGCGAATCGCTCGGCAGGGTCTTCCTCACCCGGGTTCTCGAGCCCGGCGACGAGACCGGCGGGCGATGGGTGCGGGAGCGCGGCGTCGCGGAAGTGGTGCGCAGGCTGCGCGAGGGCGGCCGGGCCCTGCCGGGGGTGAGCGAGAAACGGTGGGCAGGGCTGTGTGCCCGGGCGGGCCGGGCCGAGCCCGGCCGGGACCTCGCCGTCGCCCGGAGGGCGGGGGTGCGCTTCGTCGCTCCCGGGGCGGCCGAGTGGCCGCGCCAGCTCGACGACCTCGGGGACGCCAGGCCCCTCGGGCTGTGGGTACGCGGCGGACCCAGTCTGCGTATGTGGGCGCTGAGGTCGGTGGCCGTCGTCGGCGCCCGAGCCTGCACCGACTACGGCGCCCACATGGCGGCCACCCTCGCCGCCGGACTCGCCGAACGCGGCTGGGTCGTCGTGTCCGGCGGCGCCTACGGGGTCGACGGCGCCGCCCACCGGGGCGCCCTGGGCGCGGGCGGCGCCACCGCCGCCGTCCTCGCCTGCGGCGTCGACCGCCCCTACCCGCCCGGGCACACCGGGCTGATCACCCGGATCGCGGAACAGGGACTGGTCGTCGGGGAGCTGCCACCGGGCGAACACCCGACGCCGAGCAGGTTCGTCCTGCGTAACCGTGTGATCGCCGCTCTCACCCGCGGCACCGTGGTCGTCGAGGCCGCCTACCGCAGCGGCTCGCTGGTCACGGCACGGGCGGCACAGCGCCTGGGCCGGCACACCATGGGCGTGCCCGGACCGGCCACCAGCGCACTGTCGGCGGGGGTGCACGAACTGCTGCGCGGCGACGCGGTGCTCGTCAACGACGCCGCCGAGGTCGTCGAACTGGTCGGCGACATGGGCGAGCTGCCCCCGGACCGGCGCGGGCCGGTGCTCCCCACCGACCTGCTGGAACCCCGCACCCGCCAGGTGCTGGCCGGGCTGCCCGCACGCGGAGCGGCGCCGGCGGCCGATGTGGCGCGCCGCGCACAGACCACCCAGGACGACGCGATCGCGAGACTGTACGAGCTTCGAGCGCTTGGTTACGTCGAACGACACGGCGACGGCTGGAAGTTGACACGCCAGATGATGATGTCGGTCCGCGACGGCCGCGCCCCGTCCTGACCCAGCGTGTTCGGCCGTCCGGGGGAACCCCGACGCCCTTGGGAACAGTGGCAGTTGAGGTATTCGAGTGATCACGTAGAGCGATCATCGTCCCCCCTGGAGAGCGTTCGGCGGAACGTATCTGCGTACGGTCCCACCCCGCTCTTCGCGCACCGCGACAGTCCAGTCACGCTACGCTCACGAGGACCCCCACGTAGACAGCAGACCGGCGGCCTCACCCAGGCTCACCACATCACGGCAGAACGGCACAAGGCGACGAATGCCCCAGCACACCTCCGGGTCCGACCGGGCGGCGCTCCCCCCAGCCGCCCGCGACGGTGGCAGCGTGCGACCGCCCGCCCCCTCGACGCTCGACGAGCTGTGGCGGTCGTACAAGGCGACGGGGGACGAGCGGCTGCGGGAACAGCTGATCCTGCACTACTCGCCCCTGGTGAAATACGTGGCGGGCCGGGTGAGCGTGGGACTGCCACCCAACGTCGAGCAGGCGGACTTCGTCTCCTCGGGTGTGTTCGGACTGATCGACGCGATCGAGAAGTTCGACGTCGACCGGGAGATCAAGTTCGAGACGTATGCGATCACCCGGATCCGCGGCGCGATGATCGACGAGCTGCGAGCGCTGGACTGGATCCCGCGCTCGGTCCGGCAGAAGGCGCGGAACGTGGAGCGTGCGTACGCGACGCTGGAGGCACGGCTGCGCCGCACCCCCTCGGAGAGCGAGGTGGCCGTCGAGATGGGGATCGCGGTGGAGGATCTCCACGCGGTGTTCAGTCAGTTGTCGCTGGCCAACGTGGTGGCGCTGGAGGAGTTGCTGCACGCCGGCGGCGAGGGCGGGGGCCGGCTGAGTCTCATGGACACGCTGGAGGACACCGCCGCCGACAATCCGGTGGAGGTCGCCGAGGACCGGGAACTGCGGCGGTTCCTGGCACGTGCGATCAACACACTGCCCGAGCGGGAGAAGACCGTCGTCACGCTGTACTACTACGAGGGCCTCACACTCGCCGAGATCGGAAACGTGCTGGGTGTGACGGAGAGCCGGGTCAGTCAGATCCACACCAAATCGGTGTTGCAGCTGCGGGCGAAGCTGGCGAGTTTCGGCCGCTGACCTGGTCTTATGGCACACGGTCGGCCCCCTGGTGACACTGTCGGCGGTCGTGCGGTCGGGTGAGTGACTCCCGTCCGGGGCGGTGCGTCCGTAAAGTGGTGACGTGCCAAGGATTCGAGCGGCCTCCGTGGCCGAGCACCGGTCGATGCAGCGTGCCGCCCTGCTGGACGCGGCACGCTCCCTGTTGTCCGACGGCGGGACGGAGGCGCTGACCTTCCCCGCCCTCGCCGAACGGACGGGTCTTGCCCGGTCGTCCGTCTACGAGTACTTCCGGTCGCGGGCGGCGGTCGTCGAGGAGCTGTGCGCCGTCGACTTCCCGGTCTGGGCCGCGGAGGTCGAGGCGGCGATGGAGCGCGAGGCGACCCCCGAGGCCAAGATCGGGGCGTATGTGCGCAAGCAGCTCGACCTGGTCGGAGACCGGCGACATCGAGCCGTCGTGGCCATCTCCGCGAGCGAGCTCGACGCCGGCGCGCGGGAGAAGATCCGGGCGGCGCACGGTGGGCTGATCGCGATGATCGTCGAGGCGCTGGGAGAGATGGGGCATGCCCAGCCGCGGCTTGCGGCGATGCTGCTCCAAGGGGTCGTCGACGCGGCCGTGCGGCGGATCGAGCTGGGCGCGGCGGAGGAGCCGCCGGCGATTACGGAGGCAGCGGTTTCCATGGCGTTGCGGGGCGTGCGGGGCTGATCGTCCGGGCGGACGGGGCCTCGAGGTCGCGGCCGCCCACGCAGGTGTGCCCAGACCGTCAGTGCGCCGGGGGAGTCACCTGTGCCCGCGGTGGGGTCGGCAGGGGGACTCCCAGAACCGGCAGCAACCTCGACGGGCCCCCGGCGAGCAGCCACGGTGGGAGCACCGACAGCGGGTTCAGGTAGACGTCGCCTCGCAGCAGGCCCCAGTGCAGGCAGGCCGTGCAGTGGGAGCCCGTCGGTTCCAGCGTGCCGAGTACCTCTCCCGCCGCCACCTCCTCGCCCTTTCTCACCGACACCTCGACCGGCTCGTACGTCGTCCGCAGCGGTGGGTCACCCGTTCCCGTCAGCTCCAGCGAGACGACGCCCCTCCCGGCCACCGGCCCCGCGAACGACACCCTCCCCGCCGCCACCGCCCGCACCGGGGCGCCGCCCACTGCGGCGAGGTCCACGCCGCGGTGGCCCGGGCCGTACGGAGTCGCCGGCGGCTCCCAGCCCCGTAGGACCGTGGGCCTGGGGCCGACCGGCCAGTGGCGGGCCACCGTCGGCACCACCGGGCCCGGGCCCAGGCCCTGCCCGGCGTTCGCCCCCACCACCGGCGCCGTCGTCCCCACCGGCGCCGTCCCCACCACCGGTACCGCCATCGCCACCGGTACCGGCGTCGACAGGGCCGACACGGCCGACACGGCCGGTGTCGGTCGCGGCGGTCCCGGGGCCATGACGGTCAGCAGCACGACCACCCACGTACACGCACTCGCACATCGCCTCGCTCGCATGCGAGAACCGTCCCGCGCCGGCGCCGATCGCGACCGGACCTGTGCACAGCTGCCCCCTTGTGGACAGCCGCGTCACCCGGTACCCCGCGGGTCCCGTACACTTCTGATGGCGATCCGGGTCACCGGGTCGACTTCGCACGCCCCGACACGAGGCCCTTCCGGGCTGGTGTCAGCGCCCCTCGGTCCTTTGCGGCAGGCGCAACGCGGGCGTCAGGCGCGGGAGCCGTCCGGCTTCCGCGGCACAACCGAGAAACTCGAGGAGATACGGCCATGGCCGTCGTCACGATGCGGGAGCTGCTGGAAAGCGGCGTCCACTTCGGTCACCAGACCCGTCGTTGGAACCCGAAGATGAAGCGGTTCATCTTCACGGAGCGCAACGGCATCTACATCATCGACCTGCTCCAGTCGCTGTCGTACATCGACCGCGCCTACGAGTTCGTCAAGGAGACCGTCGCCCACGGCGGCACGGTCATGTTCGTCGGCACGAAGAAGCAGGCGCAGGAGGCCATCGCCGAGCAGGCCACCCGCGTCGGCATGCCCTACGTCAACCAGCGCTGGCTGGGCGGCATGCTCACGAACTTCTCGACCGTCTACAAGCGCCTGCAGCGCCTGAAGGAGCTCGAGCAGATCGACTTCGAGGACGTGGCCGCCTCCGGCCTCACCAAGAAGGAGCTGCTCGTCCTCTCCCGCGAGAAGGCCAAGCTGGAGAAGACCCTCGGCGGTATCCGCGAGATGTCCAAGGTGCCCAGCGCCGTCTGGATCGTGGACACCAAGAAGGAGCACATCGCGGTCGGCGAGGCCCGGAAGCTCAACATCCCGGTCGTCGCCATCCTCGACACCAACTGCGACCCCGACGAGGTCGACTACAAGATCCCGGGCAACGACGACGCGATCCGCTCCGTCACCCTGCTCACCCGCGTGATCGCCGACGCCGTCGCCGAGGGCCTCATCGCCCGCTCCGGCGCCGCTGCCGGTGACAAGGGTGACAAGGCCGCCGGCGAGCCGCTCGCCGCGTGGGAGCGCGACCTGCTCGAGGGTGAGAAGGCCGAGAAGAAGGCCGACGCCGAGACGGCCGAGAAGCCCGCCGAGGCTCCGGCTGCCGAGGCCGCCCCCGCCGAGGAGGCCCCCGCCGAGGAGGCCCCCGCCGAGGAGGCCCCCGCCGCCGAGGCTGCGGCCACCGAGGCTCCGGCCGAAGAGGCGCCCGCCGCCGAGGCTCCGGCCGCCGAGGGCGAGCAGGCCTGACCGTCCCGTCGGAGTGGACGGCGGGAGCGGTGACATCGAAACCGCCCCCGCCGTCCACCCGTAGGTCGGTGGAAGGTCATGGACCTGCAGCTTCATATGCAGGTCCGTGATCCCGCAGATCTTCGATCTTCCACACTTCCAGAAAGATTCACAGACTCATGGCGAACTACACCGCCGCCGACGTCAAGAAGCTTCGTGAGCTCACCGGCGCCGGCATGATGGACTGCAAGAAGGCACTGGACGAGGCCGAGGGCAGCGTCGAGAAGGCCGTCGAGGCGCTCCGCATCAAGGGTCAGAAGGGCGTCGCCAAGCGCGAGGGCCGCTCTGCCGAGAACGGCGCCGTCGTCTCGATCATCGCCGACGACAACACCTCCGGTGTCCTCGTCGAGCTGAAGTGCGAGACGGACTTCGTCGCCAAGGGCGACAAGTTCCAGAACGTCGCCAAGGCCATCGCCGAGCACGTCGCCAAGGCCGCCCCGGCCGACCTCGAGGCGCTGCTCGCCTCCGAGATCGAGTCCGGCAAGACCGTCCAGGCGTTCGTGGACGAGGCCAACGCCAACCTCGGCGAGAAGATCGTCCTGGACCGCTTCGCGCAGTTCTCCGGCGGCTTCGTGACCGCGTACATGCACCGCACGATGCCCGACCTGCCCCCGCAGATCGGTGTCCTCGTCGAGCTGGACAAGCCCAACGCCGAGATCGCCAAGGGCGTCGCCCAGCACATCGCCGCCTTCGCGCCGAAGTACCTCTCCAAGGAGGACGTCCCGGCCGAGGTCGTCGAGTCCGAGCGCCGCGTCGCCGAGGAGACCACCCGCGCCGAGGGCAAGCCCGAGGCCGCCCTGCCGAAGATCGTCGAGGGTCGCCTCAACGGCTTCTTCAAGGACGCCACGCTGCTGGGCCAGCCCTACGCGCTCGACAACAAGAAGTCGGTCCAGAAGGTTCTGGACGAGGCCGGTGTCTCCCTGAAGCGCTTCTCGCGCATCAAGGTCGGCATCTGAGTCCGTACCGCGACGGACGTGCGACCCCGGTAGGGTCGACAGCAGTCGTCGGCGCCGTTCGCGCATGCCCTCGGGCACGCGCGTGTGGCGCCGGGCGACAGCAGATCTGACGAGGAGGCCATTGCCGCGTATGGGATGCGAATCACGCCCCACCGGCAGTGGCCTTCTTCGTGTGTGACCCACGTAGAAGAGGCGAGATCTCCATGACCACCACCAAGGCCGAGAAGAGCGACGACGGCAAAGTACGCGGCCGTTTCATGCTGAAGCTGTCCGGAGAGGCCTTCTCCGGCGGTGGGGGCCTGGGCGTCGACCCCGACGTGGTGCACGCCATCGCCCGCGAGATCGCGGCCGTCGTCCGGGACGGCGCGCAGGTCGCGATCGTCATCGGCGGGGGCAACTTCTTCCGTGGCGCCGAGCTGCAGGTACGCGGCATGGACCGCGCCCGCTCCGACTACATGGGCATGCTCGGCACCGTGATGAACTGCCTGGCCCTCCAGGACTTCCTGGAGAAGGAGGGCGTCGACTGCCGCGTGCAGACCGCCATCACCATGGGCCAGGTCGCCGAGCCGTACATCCCGCTGCGCGCCGTGCGCCACCTGGAGAAGGGCCGCGTGGTCATCTTCGGCGCCGGCATGGGCATGCCCTACTTCTCCACCGACACCACCGCCGCCCAGCGCGCCCTCGAGATCGACGCCGAGGCCCTGCTCATGGGCAAGAACGGCGTGGACGGGGTCTACGACTCCGACCCGAAGACCAACCCGGACGCCGTGAAGTTCCACGCGCTCGGCTACGGCGAGGTCATCACCCGTGACCTGAAGGTCGCCGACGCGACGGCCGTCACGCTCTGCCGCGACAACAGCCTCCCGATCGTGGTCTTCGAGCTCCTGAAGGAGGGCAATATCGCCCGCGCCGTCAAGGGTGAGAAGATCGGCACGCTTGTGGGTGACCAAGGCAGCCGGGACTGACCGGCGAACCACCCCCCGTCCGCGGACGCCACCTGTCCGGGGGACGGACGGGACGGGGCCGGACCGGGGGATGGACAATGTCCCGGCGGTCGGGAACCGTGCAGGAAGAACGCGACGCAGCCGGCCGCCTCCCCGACAGGGAACCGCAGCCGGGCCTACTCAAGACACGCAGGAGCAAGTGGTGATCGAAGAGACCCTCCTCGAGGCCGAGGAGAAGATGGAGAAGGCCGTCGTGGTCGCCAAGGAGGACTTCGCCGCGATCCGCACCGGCCGTGCGCACCCGGCGATGTTCAACAAGATCGTGGCCGACTACTACGGCGCGCTGACGCCGATCAACCAGCTGGCCTCGTTCTCCGTGCCCGAGCCGCGCATGGCCGTGGTGACCCCCTTCGACAAGAGCGCCCTGCGCAACATCGAACAGGCGATCCGCGACTCCGACCTGGGCGTCAACCCGAGCAACGACGGAAACATCATCCGGGTGGTGTTCCCCGAGCTCACCGAGGAGCGCCGCCGCGACTACATCAAGGTCGCCAAGAGCAAGGCCGAGGACGCCAAGGTCTCCATCCGTTCCGTGCGCCGCAAGGCCAAGGACACCATCGACAAGATGGTGAAGGACGGCGAGGTCGGCGAGGACGAGGGCCGCCGCGCGGAGAAGGAGCTCGACGACACCACCGCCAAGTACGTCGCCCAGGTGGACGAGCTCCTGAAGCACAAGGAAGCGGAGCTGCTCGAGGTCTGATGAACGACTCTTCCTGGGGAGCGCCGCCGCCACAAGCCGGGTACTGGGGGCCGTCCGACCAGGGACCTGTCCGGGGCGCTGCCCCGGCGGGTCCCACGTACGATGCGCACTACGCGCAGCAGACTCGCCCCATGCCCATCGTGCCCGGCGTACCTGAACACGGCGGAGACCAGGATGACGAACAGGGGACCGCTCGGCTGAGTGGTCCCCTGTTCCGAGACGAGCCACCGCGCGACGACGCGTACCGCGGCGGGAATCCGTCGGCGCGGCCGTATGCGGCGGTGCCGCGGAATCCGGAGCCCATGCCCGACGCCCCCCAGCCGGCGCAGCCGCAGCCGCAGCCGCAGAAGAAGACCGCGGGGCGTGACCTGGGTGCCGCGATAGGGGTGGGCCTCGGACTCGCCGCCGTGATCGTGGCGTCGCTGTTCGTCGTGAAGGCCGCCTTCGTCGGCGTGATCGTGGTCGCCGTCGTGGTGGGCCTTTGGGAGCTGACCAAGCGGCTCCAGGAGCGCAAGGGCATCAAGGCGCCCCTCGTGCCGCTCGCGATCGGCGGAGCGGCGATGGTGGTCGCCGGGTACGTCCGGGGCTCCGAGGGCGCGTGGGTCGCCATGGCGCTCACGGCACTGGCGGTCCTCGTCTGGCGGATGACCGAGCCGCCGGAGGGCTACCTCAGGGACGTCACGGCAGGCCTCTTCGCGGCGTTCTACGTGCCGTTCCTGGCCACGTTCGTCGCGATGATGCTCATGGCGGACGACGGCGCCCTACGCGTCCTGGTCTTCCTGATACTGACGGTCGTCAGCGACACCGGCGCCTACGCCGTCGGCTGGCGCTTCGGCAGGACCAAGCTCGCCCCGCGCATCAGCCCCGGCAAGACCCGGGAGGGCCTGCTCGGAGCGGTGGCGTTCGCGATGGTGGCGGGCGCGCTGTGCATGCAGTTCATGATCGACGACGGCAGCTGGTGGCAGGGCCTGCTGCTCGGCCTCGCGGTCGCCGTCAGTGCCACGCTGGGCGACCTCGGCGAGTCCATGATCAAGCGGGACCTCGGCATCAAGGACATGGGCACGCTGCTCCCTGGCCACGGCGGCATCATGGACCGCCTGGACTCGCTGCTGCCCACGGCGCCGGTGGTGTGGCTGCTGCTGGTGATCTTCGTCGGATCGGGTTGACAGCGTTCAGGTAGTCTGGAAGGGCCCGCATGGTCGCGGGCCCTTTCGTGTTTCCCCGCCCACGCGGGGGTTGTCCGGTGAGGTCTTCTGGCTTCGGCATGGCTCTGCCGTCGTCCCCGCATGAGCGGGGATTCGCCACAGGCCCGTCGTCATGAGGAGTTGTCCAACCGTGGCCCGTCCCGCCCCAGGTGAGCTCACCTTCGTCGCGCCCCGCGCAGCGAAGCGGCCGCCGCGGCACCTCGCCGACCTCACGCCCGCGGAGCGCAAGGAGGCCGTCGCCGCGATCGGCGAGAAGCCGTTTCGCGCGAAGCAGCTCTCGCAGCACTACTTCGCGCGGTACGCGCACGACCCCGAGCAGTGGACCGACATCCCGGCCGGCTCGCGTCAGGGCCTCCAGGAGGCGCTGCTGCCCGAGCTGATGACGGTCGTGCGGCATCTGTCGACCGACCAGGGCACCACGCGCAAGACGCTGTGGAAGCTGTTCGACGGGACGCTCGTCGAGTCCGTCCTCATGCGTTACCCGGACCGGGTGACCATGTGCATCAGCTCCCAGGCCGGCTGCGGCATGAACTGCCCCTTCTGCGCCACCGGTCAGGCCGGCCTGGACCGGAACCTGTCGACGGCCGAGATCGTGCACCAGATCGTGGACGGCATGCGGGCGCTCAGGGACGGCGAGGTCCCGGGGGGACCGGCCCGGCTCAGCAACATCGTGTTCATGGGCATGGGCGAGCCGCTCGCCAACTACAACCGGGTCGTCGGTTCCATCCGCCGTCTCACCGACCCCGAGCCCGACGGGCTGGGCCTCTCCCAGCGCGGCATCACGGTCTCCACGGTGGGTCTCGTCCCGGCCATCCACCGCTTCACCGGCGAGGGGTTCAAGTGCCGCCTCGCCATCTCGCTGCACGCGCCCGACGACGAGCTGCGCGACACCCTGGTCCCCGTCAACACGCGCTGGAAGGTGCGTGAGGTGCTGGATGCCGGGTTCGAGTACGCGGCCGCGTCCGGGCGCCGGCTGTCGATCGAGTACGCGCTGATCCGGGACATCAACGACCAGGCGTGGCGTGGCGACCGGCTCGGGCGGATGCTCAAGGGCCGGCCCGTGCACGTCAACCTCATCCCGCTCAACCCCACGCCGGGCTCGAAGTGGACCGCGTCGCGGCCCGAGGACGAGAAGGCGTTCGTGGAGGCGATCGCGGCGCATGGTGTGCCGGTGACGATCCGGGACACCCGAGGGCAGGAGATCGACGGGGCGTGTGGTCAGCTCGCCGCGAGCGAGCGGTAGCCTGACCGACGTCAGCACATCGTCGTACGACAACGACAACGACAACGACAACGACAACGACAACTCCACACGTACGTCATACGAAACCACATCTTCATATTCCGACAGGGGAGCGCCACAGCGCTGAGAGTGCGGCACCGGCCGCAGACCCTCCGAACCTGGCCCAGGTCATTCTGGGTAGGGAGATCGGTCACCACTCGAGCTGTTGCGCCCTGCCCGGGACCCTCGCCAGGGGTTCCGGGCGGGGCCGCGTCTTCTCCTGGTCACCCAGGAGGAATTCAGTGAGCATCACCAAGAAGGCCACCGTCCTCGCAGTCGGACTCGGCATGGTCGGCGGCCTGACCGCGTGCGGATCGTCGTCCGACGGCGACGGCCGGGGCGCCGGCGACTCCAAAACCGTGACCCTGGTCAGCCACAACTCGTGGGCCGTGTCGAAGGACGTCATCGCCGGCTTCGAGAAGAGCTCCGGCTACAAGGTCCGGGTCCTGGAGGACGGCGACGCCGGGCAGGCCGTCAACAAGGCCATCCTCACCAAGGACAACCCGCAGGGCGACGTCTTCTTCGGCGTCGACAACACACTGCTCTCCCGAGCCCTCGACAACGGGCTGTTCCAGCCGTACGAGGCGAAGGGCTCCGACCTGGTCCTCCCCGAGTACCGGGCCGACCGGGACAAGCACCGGGTCACGCCCGTGACCACCGGCGACATCTGCGTCAACTACGACAAGGCCTACTTCAGCGAGCACGGGCTGACCCCGCCGGAATCCCTCGACGACCTGGTCAAGCCCGAGTACAAGGACCTGCTCGTCACCGAGGACGCCGCCGGTTCCTCGCCCGGCCTCGGCTTCCTGCTCGGCACCGCCGCCGAGTACGGCGACGAGGGCTGGCAGGACTACTGGAAGAAGCTGAAGGCGAACGGCGTCCAGGTCGTCGACAGCTGGGAGCAGGCGTACAACGAGGAGTTCTCCGGCTCGTCCGGCGGCAAGAAGGCCAAGGGCGACCGCCCGCTCGTCGTCTCCTACGCCTCCTCCCCGCCCGCCGAGGTCATCTACGCCGACCCGCAGCCCACCACCGCGCCGACGGGTGTCGCCGCCGGCACCTGCTTCCGCCAGGTCGAGTACGCGGGTCTGCTGAGCAACGCCGGCAACCCCGAGGGCGGCAAGGCACTCCTCGACTTCCTCATCGGCAAGGAGTTCCAGGAGGACCTGCCGCTGAACATGTTCGTCTACCCGGTGCGGGAGGGCGCGCGGATCCCCGAGGCGTTCCGGAAGTTCGGGCCGCAGGCCGAGGACCCGCAGACCATGGACCCGGCGAAGATCGCCGACAACCGCGACCAGTGGGTCAAGTCGTGGACCTCACTCGTACTCAAGTGACCAAACGCCGGCGTCGCACGGGGAACGCGGCGCGGCCGGCCCTGATGGCCGTGCCCGTCGCGTTCTTCGCGGTGTTCTTCGCCTACCCCGTCGCCGCGATCGTCGCGCGCGGACTGGAGATCGACGGTTCCTGGCAGTTCGGGCGGATCGGGGACGTGCTCGTCCAGCCGGACGTACGGCACGTGCTGTGGTTCACCACCTGGCAGGCGCTGGCCTCGACCGCGCTCACCCTGCTGATCGCCCTGCCGGGCGCCTACGTCTTCGCCCGCTTCGACTTTCCCGGCAAGCAGGTGCTGCGGGCGGTGGTGACCGTACCGTTCGTGCTGCCGACGGTCGTCGTCGGTGCGGCGTTCCTGGCGCTGGTGGGGCGCGGCGGGCTGCTCGACGAGCTGTGGGGCGTACGGCTGGACACCACCGTGTGGGCGATCCTCCTCGCGCACGTCTTCTTCAACTACGCCGTCGTCGTACGCACCGTCGGCGGCCTCTGGTCGCAGCTCGATCCACGGCAGGAGGAGGCCGCGCGGATGCTCGGCGCCTCGCGGCTGACGGCCTGGCGGCAGGTGACCCTGCCCGCGCTCGCGCCGGCCGTGGCCGCCGCCGCGCTGATGGTGTTCCTGTTCACCTTCACCTCCTTCGGCGTGGTCCAGATCCTCGGCGGGCCCGCCTTCTCCACCCTGGAGGTGGAGATCTACCGGCAGACCTCCCAGATCTTCGACCTGTCCACGGCCGCCGTGCTGACGCTGATCCAGTTCGCCGCGGTGGCCGCCATCCTCGCCGTGCACGCCTGGACGGTACGGCGGCGGGAGACGGCCCTGCGGCTGGTGGACGCGGCCACGACCGCGCGCCGGCCGCGCGGCACCGGGCAGTGGGTCCTGCTGGCCGGGGTCCTGGCCACCATCGCCGTGCTGCTGGTGCTGCCGCTCGCCGTACTGGTCGAGCGGTCGCTGGGCGCACCCGGCTTCGGCTACTACCGGGCGCTGACCCGCGAGGACGGCGGTACCTTCCTCGTCCCGCCCATCGAGGCGATCGGCAACTCCCTCCAGTACGCCGTCGTGGCCACCGCCATCGCCGTGGTGATCGGAGCGCTGGCCGCCACCGCGCTCACCCGCCGCGACGCGGGCCGCTTCGTACGCGGCTTCGACGCGCTGCTGATGCTGCCGCTCGGGGTGTCCGCGGTGACGGTCGGCTTCGGGTTCCTGATCGCGCTGGACGAACCCCCGCTGGATCTCCGGGCGTCCTGGATCCTGGTGCCGCTGGCGCAGGCACTGGTCGGGGTCCCCTTCGTCGTACGGACCATGCTGCCGGTGCTGCGGGCGGTGGACGTACGGCTGCGGGAGGCGGCGTCCGTGCTCGGGGCGTCGCCGTGGCGGGTGTGGCGGGAGGTCGACCTGCCGATGGTGCGGCGGGCTCTGCTGGTCGCGGCCGGGTTCGCCTTCGCGGTGTCGCTCGGGGAGTTCGGGGCGACCGTGTTCATCGCGCGGCCCGACAACCCGACGCTGCCGGTGGCCGTGGCGCGGCTGCTGGGGCGTCCCGGCGACATGAACTACGGCCAGGCCATGGCTCTTTCGACGATTCTGATGCTGGTGTGCGCGGTGGCCCTGGTGGTACTGGAACGGCTGCGGACCGACCGGGGCGGGGAGTTCTAGGGATGCGGGAGGTGCTCGCGATGCTGGAGGTGTCGGCGATGCCGGAAGTGCCGGCGATACGGGTGTTTCCAGGAGTGCGGGAGTGCCGGCGATGCTGCTGAGTCTTGAGGGTGCGACGGTCCGCTTCGGCGGGCGGGCCGTGCTCGACGCCGTCGGCCTCGGTGTCGCCGAGCACGAGGTGGTGTGCGTGCTCGGGCCCAGCGGCAGCGGCAAGTCGACCCTGCTGCGGGCGGTCGCCGGGCTCCAGCCGCTGGACGCCGGACGGGTGACGCTGGACGGACGGGACCAGTCGGGAGTCCCCGCGCACCAACGCGAGGTCGGGCTGATGTTCCAGGACCACCAGCTCTTCCCGCAGCGGGACGTGGCCGGAAACATCGCCTTCGGGCCGCGGATGCGCGGCGCCTCCCGTGCCGAACAGCACGGTCGGGTCGGAGAGTTGCTGGAAATGGTCGGGCTGCCGGGTGCCGGCCACCGGTCCGTCGCCGCGCTCTCCGGAGGTGAGCAGCAGCGGGTGGCGCTGGCCCGTGCCCTCGCGCCCCGGCCCCGGCTGTTGATGCTGGACGAACCGCTCGGCCAGCTCGACCGCTCGCTGCGGGAGCGGCTCGTGGTGGAACTGCGGGAGCTCTTCGGCCGGCTGGGCACCACCGTGCTCGCCGTGACGCACGACCAGGGCGAGGCCTTCGCGCTCGCCGACCGGGTCGTGGTCATGCGGGACGGGCGGATCGCCCAGTCGGGGACACCGCTGGAGGTGTGGCAGCGGCCGGTCGACGCCTTCGTGGCCCGCTTCCTCGGCTTCGACAACGTCGTCGAGGCGACCGTCGCCGGGCAGGCCGCGGTCACCCCGTGGGGCAAGGTGCCGGTTCCCGACGACGCCCCGCAGGGCACGCGCACCCTGCTCGTACGGCCTGCCGGGGTCCGTCTGGTGCCCGCCGACGCGGGTCTGCGCTGCACGGTCACCGCCCGCACCTTCCGGGGCACGCACGTGGCCGTCCACCTCCAGCCCGAGGGGGCGCCGCGCCTGGAGGCGGCGTGCGCGCTGCGGGCGGCGCCGGAGGTCGGGGACGCGGTCGGGGTGGAGTTCGACGCGGCGGAAATCGCCGTGCTCGGGGGATCGTCCCGCTCGTAGGGTGACGGGCATGACACTCCTCGCCCATGACCGCTACTGCGACGAGATAGCCCACCAGGTGGGCCGGTTCGGGTCCGTGCTGTCCTTCGGCGCCGACCTGTCCGCCACCGTGCCGACCTGCCCGGACTGGACCCTGGAGGACCTGGCGCGGCACGTCGGCCGGGCCCTGCGCTGGACGGAACTGATCGTCCGGACCCGCGCCGAGGAGGAGGTCCCGTTGGACCGGGCGCCGGGCTCGGCGGGGCCCGGGGCCCAGGGGGACCCGGTCGCGCTGACGGCATGGCTGGAGGAGTCCGGCGAGGCGGTCGTGCGCGCGCTGCGCGAGGCCGGTCCGGACGGGCGGGCGTGGTCGTGGTCCGGGAACCACACCGCGGGCTTCTGGGCCCGCCGGATGACCCACGAACTCGTCGTCCACGGGGCGGACGCGGCACTCGCGGCGGACCGGCCGTTCGAAGCCGTCGCGGCCGACGTGGCGGCGGACGCGATCGACGAGTGGCTGGAGATCGTGCGGTTCGTGCAGCGGGTCGTTCCGGACGGGCCGACCAGGGAACTGCGGGCGCCGGGCCGGAGTATCCACCTGCACGCCACGGACACCGCGGCCGACCTGAACGCGGAGTGGCTGGTCGAGCTTCCGGAGGACGGCGTCACCTGGCGCCGCGGCCACGAGAAGGCGACCGTGGCGCTGCGGGGCCCGCTCACGGACGTGCTGCTGGCCTTCTACCGCAGGCTTCCGTTGGACGCCCCCGGACTCCAGGTGCTCGGCGACCGCGGGCTGCTGGACCTCTGGCTGGAGAAGGTGACGTTCGGCTGACACGAGAGGACGAGAGGAGACACGACGCGGCGATGGCCCGTCCCCGGCCGGGGACGGGCCACCACCGTTGCCCGGGCACCGGTGTGTGAGCGTCAGCGGTCGCTGTTCGCCCCGCGGCGGCGCAGGCCGAAGAAGACCGCGGCGCCACCGACGGCGACCAGGGCCGCCGCGATGCCGACGATCATGCCGGTGTTCGAGTTGGCGCCGGTCTCGGCGAGGTTGGACTCACCGGCCGCCGGGGACGGGGCATTGCTCGGTACGGCCGCCGGCGCGATGCTCTCGCTCGGCGACGGTGCCGACGTGGACGGTGCCGAGGTGGACGGCGCCGGGGCCGGCGTCTCGGTCTCCTCGGTCGGGGTGGAGGAGCTCTCCGACGGGGTCGGGGTCGGGGTGTCCTCGGTCTCGCAGGAGGTCGACGGGGTCACGAGGTTCGGCTTGATGTCCTCGTCGACATAGCTGTCGGCCCTGACGTGGACGCGGTACTCGGCGTTCGGCTTCCAGTCCGCGGGGAAGGTGATCGTACTGCCTTCGCGCGAGCCCTCGACCACCTGCTCGCCGATCTTCTCGGCGTCGGCACCGTTGTTCTGCAGGTACACGGTGACGGTGGCGGGGATGCCGGCGGGGTCCACGTCGGTGACGGTGATGACACCCTTGTCGCCCTCGCACACGGCGGCGGCGGAGAACTCACTGATGTCGCAGGCGAGGGCGCTACCGGCGGAGCCGAGGGCCAGGGCCACCGAGGCGGAGGCGACGCCGAGGGCGCGAACGCCGCGGCGTGATGCCGTACGACTGATTATGGACAGGACTGCCACGTTTGTCCTTTACGGGAGCGCAGATGCGGGGGGTGAAGAGGGTGCTGACGCGTGAATGACGTGGCGTCAGCACACCTACGAGCCCCACTGGTCTATAAGCGGTGCATGAGCAGTGTCAACGCATGTGTCGGTCAAGGGCGTTGGCTTTGCCGTGTTATTAACCGCCGAGACGTTTCAGCGTCTGCGCCCGCCACCCGTCCACCGGCGAGACGGCCGTGTCTGTGACCGGGCCCCGGGCCGGGCGGGTGAGGGATCCAGCCGCCCATGCTGTGGCGTGTGCCCTGCTCAGCCCTCGACCGCCGACGGGTCCATCCACACGACCTCGAAGGTGTGGCCGTCGAGGTCGTCGAAGGCGCGGCCGTACATGAAACCGTGGTCCTGGGTCTCGCCGGAGACCGAGCCGCCGGCGGCGACCGCCTTCTCCACCAGCTCGTCGACCTTCTCGCGGCTCTCGGCGCTCAGCGCGATCAGTACTTCACTGGACTTCGTCGAGTCCACGATCTCCTTCTTCGTGAACTGCCGGTACTTCTCCGGCGTGTGCACCATCACCACGATGGCCTCGCTCAGTGGGATCGAGGCGGTGGTGTCGTCGCTGAACTGGGCGTTGATCTCGTAACCGAGCTCGATGAAGAACTTCTTCGAGGCGTCAAGGTTGCTGGTGGCCAGGTTCACGAAGATCATCTGCTGGTACATGGGGGGCCTCTCCCGTCGGTGTCCTGCTGTGGTCATGCCGTTCGAAGGGGTAGACGCGACGGGCTCGCGAAACTCATCGCCGGCTCGCAGACTTCTTCGAAAATCTTCTACCGGGCAGTACAGGGGCAGTGCGGGGGCGACACGGCGGCCGCCACGGCGCTCAGCGGGCCAGTGGCAGCGATGCGAGCCCCGCCACGATCAGGGTCAGCGGGCCGAACAGGGCGAGCAGGGCGCCGGCGCGTACCGCGGCGGCGGCGCGCAGGGTCGCGGGGGGCGCGCCCAGCCGCAGCAGGGCGTCAGTGGTGTCGGTGCGGGCGTGTTTGGCCTCGACGGCCGCGGTGAGCAGGGTGGCCACCGCACAGCCGGCCACGAGCAGGGCGCCGAGCGTGCTGAGCGGGCCGAAGACCGGTCCGTCGCCGTCGTACAGCGTGGCTGCGACGTAGGCCGCGGAGGCCACGGCGCATACGACGCCGAGGGGGCGGCCGATGCGGCGCGACTCCTCCATGAGGACTCGGCCGGCCAGCAGGCGCAGGGCGCCGGGGCGGGCTGCCTGGAGCAGGCGGCCGCAGAGGTGGGTCAGGCCGGGGCCGGCCAGGGCGAGGCCCAGGGCGGTGACGGCCCAGCCGATGAGGACGCCGGCGGAGGGGGTGGTGTCGGGGCCGGGGGAAGCGGTGTTGCCGGCGTACGTCTCGACGGCGAGGCCGGCGGTGAGCACGGCGATGCCCCAGGGGAGGGCGGTGGTGCTCTGGGGACGGGGCGCGTCGGCCACGGTCGGGGCCGCGGTCGGGGACACGGGGGTGGGTACGGCGTCCGGAGTCGGCTGCGGGACGTCCGCTGTGGCCGAGGCGCGGGTGACGTCGGCCCGCGCTCGCAGGGTGTCTCCCGTCGCGTCCACCGGTGCGGTGTCCACGTGCGTGGCCACGGCGGCACGGGTGGGCGCGACGGTGGCGGCGGGTGTCCCCGCGGTCATGTCCGCGGCCGGTGCCGGCCGAGCGGCTCCGCCGCCCGCCGTGGCCGGTGCCAGGCGGGCGCCGAAGCGGCCGTACGCACCGAAGGTCTCGCGGGCCTTGCCCCAGCCGTACGCGCCGAAGCGGCCGTAGCCGCGCGAGCCGGTGGGCGGCGTGCGGCGGGGCTCGCGGGGGCGCAGCGTCAGCGCCACCGCGGCCGACGCCGTGGCCGGTACCAGGGTCAGCAGGGTCAGTGCCGCCGGGACGGGGAGGGGCCGGCCGACGGCCAGCGCGTCGGCCGCGGCACCGTCGAAGGGCAGGCTCGTCAGGTCGCCGCGCAGGTGCAGGAAGAGGAGCAGGGCCACCACCGAGCCGAGCGCGCCGGACAGGGCCGTGGTCGTCGCCGAGACGGCCATCAGCCGGCCGGGGCCCAGGCCGATCGCCGACAGTCCCGGGCGGGGCCGGGAGCCGGGATCGGTGCGGGCGACGGCGACGGCGAGGTACACGGTGGCGGCCAGCGGTGCCGCGCACCAGGCCAGCCGGAGGGCGGAGGCTCCGGGTGTGTCCGGGTGGGTCATCGCGTGGCCGAGGGCGCACAGCAGCAGGAAGCCCGTGCCCGCCGAAGCCACCGCGACCAGCAGGCGGCGCAGTTGGACGGCGAGGTGGGCGACGCGGGTCAGGCGGAGAGCGAGCACGCCGGCCGGCCTTCCGTTCCGGGGGTTCCCGTGGCTTCCGTGGCCACCGCGGGCCCGGTGACCGGCGGAAGGTGCACGGTCCGCACCCGCCGTCCGTCCAGCAGCGCCACCGTGCGGTCCGCGAGGGCGGCGGTCCGCGAGTCGTGCGTGGCGAGGAGGACGGTGATGCCGTGCGAGCGGGCCGCCGTGGTGAGCGTCCGCAGGACCTGGGCGCGGTCGGCGCGGTGCAGGGGGGCCGTCGGCTCGTCGGCGAAGAGGACCGCGGGGGCGACGGCGAGCGCGCGGGCGATGCAGACGCGCTGCCGCTCGGCCTGCTGGAGTTCGTCCGGGCGCCGACGGACCTTGTCGCCGACGTCGAGGCGCTCCAGCCACTCCAGCGCGGCGGTTTTGGCCCGGCGCCGGGCGACACCGCGCAGCATGAGGGGGAGGGCGGCGTTCTCCCAGGTGTTGAGCTCCGGGACGAGCACAGGGGCGGGGTCGATCCAGCCGAAGCGGTCGCGGCGCAGTCGTTCGCGGCCGAGCGGGCCCATGGTGTGCACCGGCACGTTGCCGAACCACACCTCGCCCTCCTGTGGCCGGACCAGGCCGGACAGACACCGCAGCAGCGTGGTCTTGCCGCTGCCGCGCGGGCCGCTCACCGCGAGGATCTCGCCTTCGCGGACGCCGAGCGACACACCTTGCAGCGCGGGTGAGCCGTCGTGGTGCTGGAAGTGCAGGGCGTGGGCCCGGAGCACGTCGTGGTCCGGCGGAGCCTCCATGGGCGTACACCTCGGTTCTGGTCAGAAGTACCGTGCTGATTCCCTCGTACGGGGGAACGAAGGTGAGGACTGGAGGGCACGGGCTTGGGCGCGCGTGGAGTCCGTCGTGACAGCGCGTCGCGAGAATCAAGCACGTGCCACCACCTCCATGGCAGTTGTGCCGACCGGGCTGGTCCCGACCCGGATGGTGTTGATCGCGTGAGACTCGGTCGTTCGCTGAGCGACGGGGCTGTGTGAGCCGGGAATCCCTGTCGTCCAACGAGGGGGAGGAGTCAAACGGCACCGTAAGGAGTCCTCGCGGAGGAAGCCGCACAGCACGCGGCCCCGGACCGCCGTTCCCACTCGAACGGACGGCACCGGGGCCGGTGATGATCATCCGGACGGATGATCGGAGTACGCCCGGATCAGACAGTCGGATCAGACGCCCGGATCGGACATCCGGATCAGACGCCCGGATCGGACATCCGGACCAGGCGCCGGATCAGAGCTTCGTCCACGCCTCCGTCAGCGTGGCGCGCAGGATCTGCTCGATCTCGTCGAAGGTCTCCTGGTTGGAGATCAGCGGCGGGGCGAGCTGGATGACCGGGTCGCCGCGGTCGTCGGCACGGCAGTACAGGCCGTTCTCGAAGAGCTTCTTGGAGAGGAAGCCGTACAGGACGCGCTCGGTCTCCTCCTCGTCGAAGGACTCCTTGGTGACCTTGTCCTTGACCAGTTCGATGCCGTAGAAGAAGCCGTTGCCGCGGACGTCGCCGACGATCGGCAGGTCGTGCAGCTTCTCCAGGGTGGCGCGGAAGGCGCCCTCGTTGTCGAGCACGTGCTGGTTGAGGCCCTCGCGCTCGAACAGGTCGAGGTTGGCGATGCCGACCGCGGCGGAGACCGGGTGGCCGCCGAAGGTGTAGCCGTGCAGGAAGGTGTTGTCGCCCCGGTAGAACGGCTCGGCCAGGCGGTCGGAGATGACGCACGCGCCGATCGGGGAGTAGCCCGAGGTCATGCCCTTGGCGCAGGTGATCATGTCCGGGACGTAGCCGAACTTGTCGCAGGCGAACGTGGTGCCCAGGCGGCCGAAGGCGCAGATGACCTCGTCGGAGACGAGCAGCACGTCGTACTGGTCGCAGATCTCGCGCACCCGCCGGAAGTAGCCGGGCGGGGGCGGGAAGCAGCCGCCGGCGTTCTGCACGGGCTCCAGGAAGACGGCCGCGACCGTCTCCGGGCCCTCGAACAGGATCTGCTGCTCGATCTGGTCGGCGGCCCAGCGGCCGAAGGCCTCGGGGTCGTCACCGAAGAGCGGGGCGCGGTAGATGTTGGTGTTCGGCACTTTGTGCGCGCCCGGCACGAGCGGCTCGAACGGGGCCTTGAGGGCGGGCAGACCGGTGATCGACAGGGCGCCCTGCGGTGTGCCGTGATAGGCGACCGCGCGGGAGATGACCTTGTACTTGGTCGGCTTGCCGGTCAGCTTGAAGTACTGCTTGGCGAGCTTCCAGGCGGTCTCGACCGCCTCGCCGCCGCCGGTGGTGAAGAAGACCTTGTTGAGGTCGCCGGGGGCCTCGTTCGCCAGGCGTTCGGCAAGCTCGACGGCCTTGGGGTGGGCGTAGGACCACACCGGGAAGAAGGCGAGCTCCTGCGCCTGCTTCGAGGCGGTCTCGGCGAGCTCCGTGCGGCCGTGTCCGGCCTGGACCACGAACAGGCCGGCGAGACCGTCGAGGTAGCGTTTACCCTTGTCGTCGTAGATGTGGGTGCCCTCACCGCGGACGATGGTGGGGACGGGGGCGTTCTCGTACGACGACATGCGGGTGAAGTGCATCCACAGGTGGTCGTACGCGGTCCGGCTGAGGTCCTTGTCTGTGCTCACGATTATCGGGTTCCCCACATGTAGGTCTGCTTCTTGAGCTTGAGATAGACGAAGCTCTCGGTGGAGCGCACCCCGGGGACGGCCCGGATGCGTTGGTTGATGACGTCCAGAAGGTGGTCGTCGTCCTCGCAGACGACCTCCACCATCAGGTCGAAGGAGCCCGCGGTCATCACGACGTACTCGCACTCGGACATGGCCGCCACCGCGTCGGCGACGGACTCCACGTCGCCCTCGACCCGGACGCCGACCATCGCCTGGCGACGGAAGCCCACGGTGAGCGGGTCCGTGACGGCGACGATCTGCATCACGCCCTGGTCGAGGAGCTTCTGGACGCGCTGTCGCACGGCCGCCTCCGACAGGCCCACGGCCTTGCCGATGGCGGCGTAGGGCCGGCGGCCGTCCTCCTGGAGCTGCTCGATGATCGCGAGGGAGACGGCGTCCAACTGGGGACCGCCGTTCCTGGACTCGCGGGAGTCCTTCTGGTCTGCGCTTCGACTGGCCACAGCTTCACTGTGCACGACGTATCGACAGTTTCGCAAGGTTGGATCGATGAAATCCGTTGTGTGTGCGGGTCGATGCTACGGATTTCGCAACTCAGCCAGGGGCGGGGGTGTTGAAAACGTCAGGTCTCCGTCTAGTGTGGGTGTCTCAGTTACTGGACACCCGAACTTGGAGGGCCGGCAGTGAGTACCGAGCTGGGTCGGCTGCGCACGCTACGCAACTACGTCGACGGTGAGTTCCGGGACGCCGCCGACGGACGGACCACGGAGGTGGTCAACCCCGTCACGGGCGAGGCCTACGCGACCGCCCCCCTGTCCGGGCAGGCGGACGTCGACGCCGCTATGGCGGCCGCCGCCGCGGCCTTCCCGGCCTGGCGCGACACCACCCCGGCCGAGCGGCAGAAGGCCCTGCTGAAGATCGCGGACGCGTTCGAGGAGCGGGCCGAGGAGCTGATCGCGGCCGAGGTGGAGAACACGGGCAAGCCCATCGGGCTGACCCGCTCCGAGGAGATCCCGCCGATGGTCGACCAGATCCGCTTCTTCGCGGGCGCGGCGCGGATGCTGGAGGGGCGCAGCGCAGGTGAGTACATGGAGGGACTGACCTCCATGGTCCGCCGCGAGCCGATCGGCGTCTGCGCGCAGGTCGCGCCGTGGAACTACCCGATGATGATGGGCGTGTGGAAGTTCGCCCCGGCGCTCGCCGCGGGCAACACGGTCGTCCTCAAGCCCTCGGACACGACCCCGGCCTCCACCACCCTGATGGCCGACATCATCGGCTCGATCGTGCCCAAGGGCGTCTTCAACGTCGTTTGCGGCGACCGCGACACCGGCCGCCTGATGGTCGAGCACCGGACCCCGGCGATGGCCTCCATCACCGGCTCCGTGCGGGCCGGCATGCAGGTCGCCGAGTCGGCGTCGAGGGACCTCAAGCGGGTCCACCTGGAGCTGGGCGGCAAGGCGCCGGTCGTCGTCTTCGAGGACACCGACATCCCCAAGGCCGTCGAGGACATCTCGGTCGCGGGCTTCTTCAACGCCGGCCAGGACTGCACGGCGGCCACCCGCGTGCTCGTCCACGAGGCGATCCACGACGAGTTCGTGAGCGCGCTCGCGAAGGCGGCGGCCGAGACCAGGACCGGCCGGCCGGACGACGAGGACGTGCTGTACGGCCCGCTCAACAACGCCAACCAGCTCAAGCAGGTCGCCGGGTTCGTCGAGCGCCTCCCCGCCCACGCCAAGGTCGAGGCGGGCGGCCACCAGGTCGGCGAGAAGGGCTACTTCTACGCCCCGACCGTCGTCTCGGGCCTCAGGCAGGACGACGAGATCGTCCAGAAGGAGGTCTTCGGCCCCGTCATCACCGTCCAGTCCTTCCGCGACGAGGATCAGGCGGTGGAGTGGGCCAACGGTGTCGAGTACGCCCTGGCCTCCTCGGTGTGGACCAAGGACCACGGGCGCGCCATGCGGATGTCCAAGAAGCTGGACTTCGGCTGTGTGTGGATCAACACCCACATCCCGCTGGTCGCCGAGATGCCGCACGGCGGCTTCAAGCAGTCCGGTTACGGCAAGGACCTCTCGTCGTACGGCTTCGACGACTACACGCGGGTCAAGCACGTGATGACGTCGCTGGACGTGTGACCACCTGGTTCCGGCAACGCTGCCCCTGGACGTGGACTCGTCCGGGGGCAGCGCCGTGTGACCCGCCGGCCCGCCCCGATCGACAGTGTGTCCGGGCTGGACGAACGCGCTCGACGCGGCGTCGATTGTCCCCGGCGGGGCGGGCGCGGCATCCTGCGGCCATGCCCCTGCTCCCGAAGACGCCCTCGCTCTCCCGTCGGTCCCTGCTGCGCGGCCTGGGCGGCTCCGCCGCGGCCGGAACGCTGACCGGCGCGCTGGCGGGCTGCGGCGTGCCGGCCGCGTACGTCGCGCCGGGCGACCGGTCCGCGACCGACCGGTCCGCCACCGAACGACGGCTGACCTGGGCGAACTGGCCGTTGTACATCGACACCGACGACGAGAGTCCGAGCCGGCGGCCCACGCTGGAGGCGTTCGAGAAGCGGTCGGGCATCTCCGTCGAGTACATCGAGGAGATCAACGACAACGACGAGTTCTTCGGGAAGGTCAGCCCGTCCCTGATGAACCACCGGCCCACCGGCCGCGACCTGATCGTCATCAGCGACTGGATGTGCGGGCGGTTCGTCCGGCTCGGCTGGGTGCAGGAGATGGACCGCTCCCGTCAGCCGAACGTCACCGAGCACCTCGACCCGCTGCTGCGTTCGCCCGCCTTCGACCCGGGCCGGAGGTTCACCGTGCCCTGGCAGTCGGGCATCACCGGCATCGCGTACAACCGCCGCGGGCTCGGCCGGGAGATCCGGCACGTGTCCGAGCTGTGGGCCGACGACCTCACGGGCCGGGTGACCCTGCTGTCCGGCATGGACGAGGCGTTCGCGCTGCTGATGCAGGGCGACGGCGTGGACATCACCGACTGGACGGCGGACGACTTCCACGCGATGTGCGACCTGGTGGAGCGGCAGGTCGACAAGGGCCAGATCCGGCGCTTCACCGGCAACGACTACATCAAGGACCTCTCGAGTGGGGACGTCCTGGCCTGCCAGGCCTACTCCGGTGACGTGATCCAGCTCCAGGCGGACGACCCGGACATCGAGTTCGTCGTCCCGGAGGAGGGCGCCGAGCTGTGGTCGGAGTCCCTGATGATCCCCAACCTGGCCCGCCACAAGGCCAACGCCGAGCGCCTGATCGACTACTACTACCGGCCCGAGGTCGCCGCCGAGCTGGCCGCCTGGGTCAACTACGTCTGCCCCGTGCCCGCCGCGCGGGACGTGCTCGCCTCCTCCGACGACGAGGAGACCGCCGCGCTGGCCGAGGACCCGCTGATCTTCCCGGACGCGGCGATGCGTGAACGGCTCGCGATCGCGCGGGACATCGAGGCGGGGGAGCGGCCGGAGTTCGCGAAGCGGTGGAACGGGATCGTGGGCGTCTAGCAGACTGAGCGGCATGACCAATCCAGTGGCGCGACGGCTGACGGGGGCTACTTCAGCGCGGCCGCGGTGATCGCGTCGATGACCGGGTTCCGGTCCGCGCTCTTGGCGTCCGTGGCGTTGACCGAGTAGACGAGGGTGCGGCTCAGGTCTCGGGTGCCGCCGATGAGCGCGCTGTAGCCGTAGCGGGAACCCGACTTGCCCCAGAAGATCTTGCCGCTCACCTTCGTGTACTGCAGTCCCGCGCTGCGGGTCGCGTCCGGGAGGCCCGCCGGGGTCGTGAACATCTCCTCCAACTCCGGCTGCGGCACGATCCGCCCCTCGAACAGCTCCGTGAGGAGCCGCTCCAGGTCGGCCATGGTCGAGATCATGTCGCCGGCCGCCCAGCGGTCCGCGTGGTTCCACTCGGTCACGTCGACCAGCTTCACCGTCCCGTCCGGCTGCTCCACCGTCTGGTAGCCCCGGTTGTGCGGGCCGCGGATGCGGGGGTCGGTGCCCGGGAAGTACGTGTGACGCATGCCGGCCGGGCGCAGGACCAGGCGCGTGGCCTCGGAGGCGTACGAGCGTCCCGTCACCTTCTCGATCAGCAGGCCGAGGATCGTGTAGTTGATGTTCAGGTAGTGCTGCTGCTTCCCGGGCTCGAACTCCGGTCCCTTCGCGATCGCCGACGCCGCGACCCGCTGCGGGGTGAGCGTGTCGAAGCGGTGCGCGTACACCTCCGCGAAGTCGTCGCCGAGACCGTCGCCCGGCTGGATGCCGCTGGTGTGGTTCAGCAGCTGCCGGACGCTGATCGGCTCCTCGAAGTCCGGCGTGAACAGATCGGGGAGGTGGTCCTGCACCGGTGCGTCCAGGTCGATCCTGTCCTGCGCCGCGAGCCGCAGGACGGTGGCGGCGGTGACGACCTTCGTGACCGAACCGGCGCGGAAACGGGCGTTCGGATGTGCGGGCCGGTCACTGGTCAGGTCGCGCACGCCGGCCCTGCCACGCCAGCCGCCGTCGGTGCCGCCGACCCGCACGAGGGCGGCCGTGGCGTGCTGGTTCGGGACGGCGGCGATGGCGGCGCGCAGCGCGTCCCTGTCCAGCGCGTCCCCGTCCGGCCCCTCCCTGTCCAGCCCGTCCCCGGGCCGGTCGGCGGTGTGGGCCGCGACGGAGGCGGGCGACGCGGCGAACGCCGGGGCGGCCAACGGGCCGGCGGCCAGGGCCAGGACGACGGAGGCGGCGAGGACGGAGTGGGTACGGGCGCGCATCGACTGCTCCAGGGGGCTGAGGCGGGTTCCGGCGGAAGGATCACTGATCATCCTGGTGCGCCGCGCCCCCTGGCGGATCGTCGGTGAGGAGGGTGCCCGTCCCGGAGTCGGCCTCGGGGAAGTCCCTTATCCGGCAGGGGACTTGTACGGGATCGCCCTTACGGGAGAGGTCCTTGCGGGTGGGGCCCTTGCGGGTGGGGCCCTTGCGGGTGGGGCCCTTGCGGGTGGGGCCCGCCGCCGCGCAGGGCACACAGCGTGCCGATGCGGTTGGTCGTGATCGAGTCGACTCCCAGGGCGAGCAGCCGGCGCATCGAGCGGCGGGTGTCGGGGGTCCAGACGGAGAGCAGGTGGCCGTCGCGGTGGACGCGCTCGGCCAGTGCCCGGTCCACCAGCCCGAACCGGTAGTTGAGCCAGCGCGGCCGTACCGCCGTCAGCACGGCGGGCCGGGGCGGGGCCGCCGTGGTCCAGGTCAGCGCGATCTCGGCCGCCGGGTCGGCCGCGCGCACCGCGAGCATGGCGGCGGGGCCCGCGCAGTAGTACACGCGGTCCCGCGCCCCGCACTCGCGGACGACGTCCACGATGCGCCGGACCGCCCGCTCGCCCGGTCCGCCCGGCAGGTCGAGCATCAGCCGGCTGCCCTCCGTCGCGGCCAGCGCCTCCGCGAGCGTCGGCACCCGGCCCGCCGTGAGCCCGCGCACCTCCTGGGCCGACAGGGTACGCAGTGGCCGGTCCCGCTGCCAGAGCCGCTTCAGCGTCTCGTCGTGCAGCAGCACGGGCACGCCGTCCCGGGTGAGGCGTACGTCGGTCTCGACCGCGTCCGCACCCCGGTCGAGGGCGGAGCGCAGCGACTCGATCGTGTTCTCGCGGTGCAGGTACGGGTCGCCGCGGTGGGCCACGGCGGTCACGACGCGCGGGGAGGTCATGGTGGCGTCCCGTCTCAGGAGGAGAGCCAGGCTGCGGCGTACGTGTCGATCTCGTCCCTGATCCGTGCCTTGCCGGGCGCGTCCAGGAACGACGAGTCGACCCCGTTCTTCGCCAGCTCGGCGAGCCCGCGCTCGTCGAGGCCGAGGAGCCGGGCGGCGACGGCGTACTCGTTGTTGAGGTCGGTGCCGAACATGGGCGGGTCGTCGGAGTTGATGGTCACCAGGACCCCGGCGCGGGTGAACTCCTTGAGCGGGTGCTCGTCCAGGGTGCGCACCGCGCGGGTGGCGATGTTCGAGGTCGGGCACACCTCCAGCGGGATGCGGTGCTCGGCGAGGTGCGCCAGCAGCTTCGGATCCTGGGCCGAACTGGTGCCGTGCCCGATGCGCTCGGCGCGCAGGTGGGTGAGAGCGTCCCAGACCGTCTGCGGGCCGGTGGTCTCGCCGGCGTGCGGCACCGAGTGCAGCCCGGCGGCGATCGCCTGGTCGAAGTACGGCTTGAACTGCGGGCGGCCGACCCCGATCTCGGGTCCGCCGAGCCCGAAGGAGACCAGCCCCTCGGGGCGTACCCGGTCGTCGGTGGCGAGCCGCGTCGTCTCCTCGGCGGACTCCAGACCGGCCTCGCCGGGGATGTCGAAGCACCAGCGCAGTACGGTCCCGAACTCGGCCTCGGCCGCCTTGCGGGCGTCCTCGATCGCGTCCATGAAGGCGCCCTCGTCGATGCCCCGCCGGGTGGAGGAGAACGGCGTGATGGTCAGCTCGGCGTACCGCACCTGCTGCCGGGCCATGTCCCGGGCCACCTCGTACGTCAGCAGCCGGACGTCCTCCGGGGTGCGGATCAGGTCGACGACGGACAGGTACACGTCGATGAAGTGGGCGAAGTCCGTGAACTGGAAGTAGTCGACCAGGGCCTCGGGGTCGGTGGGGACCTTGGAGTCGGGGTGGCGTGCGGCCAGTTCCGAGACGATGCGCGGGGAGGCCGAGCCGACGTGGTGGACGTGCAGTTCGGCCTTCGGCAGACCGGCGATGAAGGCGTGCAGATCGCGCGGGACGTCGGGGTCGACGAGGTGCTCTGGCATGGGTTCCTCCCCGGAACGGCGCCCCGGGCCGGCGTGGGCCGACGGGACACGGGTGATCGGCTGATCGGTGGTTCGGGGATCATCGTAGGCCGGTCCCACGTCGGACGGCCCGGGACCGTAGCATGACGGGCACGATCGACCCAGGGGGACACACCATGACCGACGCAGCACAGCCGGGTGAGGGCTCCGCCGGCGGACACGATCCATGGGCGCCCCCCGAGGACGGGCCGTCGTCGGCCAAGGGCCGTGCCGCCGCGCAGCAGCCGTGGGAGCCGGTCCGGCCGCCCGCCGACGCCGGACCGTTCGGGCAGCGCCAACCGCCGTCCGTGCACGACCAGGTCACGGTCACGGGGGTACCGACCGGCGGCATGTCGATGCCGCCCGCCGGCCACGCCGCGCCCGCGGACAGGGTGCCGCCTCCGCCGGTCGCGCCCGGTGGTCCGGGTCTTCCGGGTGGCCCGGGTGTTCTGGGCGCTCCGGGTGGTCCCTTCCGTCCGGGCGTGCCGGGCGCCCCCGGTGGGTACGGCTATCCCGGTTACCCCCAGGGCTACGGCTGGCCCGGCCTTCCGCTGCCGCCGCAGAACGGCATGGGCACCGCGGCGATGGTGCTGGGCATCCTCGCCTGCTCCCTGTTCTGCATGTACGGCGTGGTCTCCCTGGTACTCGGCACTCTCGCCGTGGTCTTCGGTGTCAAGGGACGCCGGAGGGCGGCACGCGGCGAGGCCAACAACCACGGTCAGGCGCAGGCCGGTTTCGTCATGGGCATCATCGGCATCGTCCTCGGCATCGCCGTGACCGCGCTGATCGCCGCCGCGATCATCGTCTCGGTCAACGATGACTCCGAGTACGACGACCCCTACTACGGCACCTCCGAATCGGTGTCGGTCTCCGTGGTCCACTGACGGAGCGGACCGCCCCCGGACCGCCCGCCGGGTCGCCCCTTCACCCGCTCTCGCGCAACCTCTGCCGTGCCGCCATCAGTGCGAACCCCAGCAGATTCGCGCCCCGCCACCGCTCCGGGTCCGTCGCCGCCTCGTCGTCCGGGGCCAGGCCGATGCCCCACACCCGGTCCACGGGACTCGCCTCCACCAGCACCCTCCCGCCACCGGCCGGGAGTCTCCCGCCACCGGCCGGGAGTCTCCCGCCACCGGCCGGGGGTCTCCCGTCCTCGGCCGGGGTTTCCTCGTCCCGCTCCCCCCGCCCCGTGCCCAGCAGGAACGCGCGCAGCGCCGGGTTCGAGGCGAACTTGTGGACGCTGCCCTCGACGACGATCCGGAACCGCTCCCGCTCCCACACCGCCTCGTCGAAGCCGCGCACCAGCCGCCCCGCCTTCTTCGCCGCGGCGGGGTGATCCGCCGCCAGCACCCGCCGCTCGGCCTCCGCGTCCTCGAAGAGCCGGGCCTTGCCCGCCATCATCCAGTGCTCGGCCGTCGCGTACTCCACCCCGGCCACGGTGAACCGCGACGGCCACCACTGACTCAGACAGCTCGGCCCGATCCGGCCGTCCGGCAGCGGCCGGTGCCCCCAGAACAAGAGGTACTTGACCCTCGCGCCGGCCCGGACCCGCCCGATCAGCGCTTCCCTGCTGTCGATGGTCCCCGTCGCCCCCGTGGTCCTCTCCGTCGTGGTCCTCACCCCCGTGGCCGTCTCCCCCGTGGTCCTCTCCATGCACGCGAGTCTGGCACGCGCCACTGACACTCCGTCCGTCCTTTTCCGTGGCGACTCGACACCTGGTCGACAGATTCCGTCGCGTAACCAAATGGCAACAACGGAATCACTTGTTGGAGGTCTGGTGCTCTGCCAGGATCGGCACTCACATCGAGCCAGAGCCACTCCGGCCCCCGGCCACGGGGAGACCGCCACGGGGGAGACCGAGGAGAGCCGACATGCACGATCCGGCCGACATCAACCCAGCTGCCCCGGACCGGTTCCGGGCCCAGGACCGCTTCTCGGACGGGGCCCAGTACATCGCGGGCCGTCCGGCGAAGGGGACCTCCGGGCGCGCACACACCGTCGTCGACCCGGCGACCGGTGAGGACGTCCTCACCTACGAGCTCGCCGGCGCGGACGACGTCGACGCGGCCGTCGCCGCGGCCCGGGAGGCCTTCCCCGGCTGGGCGGGCGCCACCCCGGGGGAGCGCTCCGACGCCCTGCACCGGTTCGCCGAGGTGCTCGCCGAGCGTGCCGAGGACTTCGCCCGCGCCGAGTCCCTGCAGTGCGGGAAGCCGCTGAAACTGACCCGTGAGTTCGACGTGCCGGGCACGGTCGACAACGCGTCCTTCTTCGCCGGCGCCGCCCGCCTGCTGCAGGGGCAGTCGGCGGGGGAGTACTCGGGCGACCACACCTCGTACGTCCGCCGCGAGCCGATCGGTGTCGTCGGGTCCGTCGCGCCCTGGAACTACCCCCTCCAGATGGCCGCCTGGAAGATCCTCCCGGCGATCGCCGCGGGCAACACCATCGTGCTGAAGCCCGCCGAGATCACCCCGCTGACCTCCCTGATGTTCGCCCGGGCGGCGACCGAGGCCGGCATCCCCGACGGTGTGGTCAACATCGTCGGCGGCACCGGTCGGGAGGCCGGCGAGCACCTCGTCGGCCACCCCGACGTGGCGATGGTCTCCTTCACCGGTTCCACCGCCGTCGGCAAACGCGTCGCCGAGGTCGCCACGGCCACCGTCAAGCGCCTGCACCTGGAGCTGGGCGGCAAGGCGCCCTTCCTCGTCTTCGACGACGCCGACCTCGACGCCGCCGTCCACGGCGCGGTCGCGGGCGCGCTCATCAACACCGGCCAGGACTGCACGGCAGCCACGCGCGCGTACGTGCAGCGGCCCCTGTACGAGGCGTTCGTCGAGAAGACCGCCGCCCTCATGGACACCGTCCGCCTCGGCGACCCCTTCGCGCCGGGCACCGATCTCGGACCGCTGGTCAGCCACGTCCAGCGGGACCGCGTCGCCGGCTTCGTCGACCGGGCACGCTCCTACGCGCGCGTGGTGACCGGCGGCGAGGCACCGCGGGGCGACCTGAAGGACGGCGCCTACTACCGGCCCACCCTCATCGTCGACGCCGCGCAGGACAGCGAGGTCGTCCAGTCCGAGATCTTCGGGCCGGTCCTGGTCGTCCTGCCCTTCGACACCGACGACGAGGGCATCCGGCTGGCCAACGACACGCCGTACGGGCTCGCCGCCTCCGCCTGGAGCCGGGACGTGTACCGGGCCAACCGCGCCACCCGTGATATCAGGGCGGGTTGCGTGTGGATCAACGACCACGTCCCGATCATCAGCGAGATGCCGCACGGCGGATACCAGGCGTCCGGCTTCGGCAAGGACATGTCCGCCTACTCCTTCGAGGAGTACACGCAGGTCAAGCACGTCATGTTCGACAACACCGGGGTGGCGGCCAAGGACTGGCACCGCACCGTCTTCGGGGACCGATAGCCATCACGCCAGGCCGCCGACCACGGCCGACCCACCCGAAAGGGCAACCACGCGCATGGAGCAGTACGAGCCCGACCGCCTGTCCCCGGCCCGAGCGGCCGCCGTGCGGCGCAGCCTCACCAGCGGCAGGGCCGCCCTCACCCGCCGCTCACTGCTGCGCGCCTCCACCGGCGGCGCGCTCGCGGCCGGCGCACTCGGCACGCTGAGCGCCTGCGGGATCCCGGCGGCCGGCAGGACCGAGGGCGGCGTGTCGGCCCAGGACCGGTCGGCGAAGGAGAAGAAGGTCTCCTTCTCCAACTGGACCGAGTACATGGACGTCGACGAGAGCGGCCGGCGGCACCCGACGCTGGAGGCGTTCACCGGGCGGACCGGCATCGAGGTCACGTACACGGAGGACATCAACGACAACAGCGAGTTCTTCGGCAAGATCCAGCCGCAGCTCGCCGCGGGCCAGGAGACCGGCCGCGACATCATCGTGCTCACCGACTGGCTGGCCGCCCGGCTGATCCGCCTGGGCTGGGTCCAGAAACTGGACCCGGCCAACCTGCCGCACGCCTTCGCCAACCTGTCGTCCCAGTTCCGCGACCCCGACTGGGACCCGGGCCGCGCCTACAGCTACCCCTGGCAGGGCATCTCGGCCGTCATCGCCTGCAACAGGAAGGCGCTGGACGGCATCGAGGTCACCTCGGTCTCCGACCTGCTCGACAACCCGGAACTCAAGGGCCGCGTCGGCTTCCTCACCGAGATGCGCGACACCGTCGGCATGATGCTGCTCGACATAGGCAAGGACCCCGCCCGCTTCTCGGACGACGACTACGACGCGGCGATCGCCCGCCTCCAGAAGGGCGTCGACAGCGGCCAGATACGCCGCTTCACCGGCAACGACTACACCGCCGACATCAGCAAGGGCGACTTCGCGGCCTGCCTGGCCTGGGCCGGTGACGTCGTCCAGCTCAGGGCGGACAACCCGGACGTCGACTTCGTCATCCCGGACAGCGGATACATCACGTCCAGCGACAACATGCTGGTGCCCAACAAGGCGCGGCACAAGACGAACGCCGAACGGCTCATCGACTACTACTACGAGCCGGGCCCGGCCGCGCGACTCGCCGCCTACATCAACTTCGTCTGTCCCGTCGACGGTGTGAAGGACGAGCTTGCGAAGATCGACGAGGACGCGGCGAACAACCCGCTGATCATTCCCGACCGGGCCATGCAGGCCGGGTCCCACTCCTTCCGCTCCCTGAGCGCGAAGGAAGAGACGGCCTACGAAGAGAAGTTCGCGAAGCTCACTGGGGCGTGACGACGATGACGACGCATACGACGAAGGCCCGCACCGACGCGACGGACCGCGGCGGCGACGTCCGCCTCGCCGGCATCAGCAAGACCTACGGCTCCTTCACCGCCGTGCACCCGCTCGACCTGACCGTGCCCCGGGGCTCCTTCTTCGCCCTGCTCGGCGCCTCCGGCTGCGGCAAGACGACGACCTTGCGCATGATCGCCGGTCTGGAGGAGCCCAGCGGGGGCACCGTCCACCTCGGCGACCGGGACGTGACCGCCCTCCCGCCGTACAAACGGCCGGTGAACACGGTTTTCCAGTCCTACGCCCTCTTCCCGCACCTCGACATCTTCGAGAACGTCGCCTTCGGCCTGCGCCGGCGCGGCATCAAGTCGGTCAGGAAGCAGGTCGGGGAGATGCTCGACCTCGTCCAGCTGGGCGAGCAGGCACGCAAGAAGCCGCACCAGCTCTCCGGCGGCCAGCAGCAGCGCGTCGCCCTCGCCCGCGCCCTGATCAACCACCCCGAGGTGCTCCTCCTCGACGAACCGCTCGGCGCCCTCGACCTCAAGCTGCGCCGCCAGATGCAGCTGGAACTCAAACGCATCCAGACCGAGGTCGGCATCACCTTCGTGCACGTCACGCACGACCAGGAGGAGGCCATGACGATGGCCGACCAGGTCGCCGTGATGAACGCCGGACGCGTCGAGCAACTGGGCGCACCCGCCGACCTGTACGAGAACCCGCGCACCACGTTCGTCGCCAACTTCCTGGGCACCTCCAACCTGATCGAGGCCGAGGTCGACACCCGCAGCGGCGACGACGTCGTGGTGAAGGCGGCCGGCGACAAGCTGGTCCTGCCCGGCGCCCGCTGTTCCGCGCCGGCCGAGGCGGGCGGCAGGGTACTGGTCGGCATACGCCCGGAGAAGATCAGCCTCACCCACGCGGACGACGCCGGCTCCCTTCCCGAGGGCCGCAACCGCATCACCGGCAGGATCCGCAGCACCAGTTTCATCGGAGTCTCCACGCAGTACGTCGTGGACTGCGCGGCCTGCCCCGAGTTCGAGGTGTACGCCCAGAACATCGACCGCGACGCCCGCCTCGCGCCCGGCGCCGACGTCGTCCTGCACTGGAACCCCGCGCACACCTTCGGCCTCGACGCGGCCCAGGCCATCGACGCCGGTGTGGCCGAGGGCGAGGCCGCCTGATGTCCACCCTCACCGAGGCGCCGCCGCCGCTCTCCCCGGCCGCGTCGGAGAAGAAGCCACCGCGCGGGCGGGGCCGCTGGACGCCGTACTGGCTGCTGCTGCCCGGCATCCTGTGGCTGCTCGTCTTCTTCGCCGCGCCGATGCTCTACCAGGCCTCCACGTCCGTCCAGACGGGTTCGCTGGAGGAGGGCTACAAGGTCACCTGGCACTTCGTGACCTACTGGGACGCGGTGTCCGAGTACTGGCCGCAGTTCCTGCGCTCGGTCGCCTACGCGGCCTCCGCGACCGTGCTGTGCCTGCTGCTCGGCTATCCGCTCGCCTACCTGATCGCCTTCCGGGCGGGCCGCTGGCGCAACCTGATCATGATCCTGGTGATCGCGCCGTTCTTCACCAGCTTCCTGATCCGCACCCTGGCCTGGAAGACGATCCTCGCGGACGGCGGCCCGGTCGTCGGCGCCCTGAACACGCTGCACGTCCTGGACGTCACCAGTTGGCTCGGCTGGACGGCCGGCGACCGGGTGCTGGCCACACCGCTCGCGGTGGTGTGCGGGCTGACGTACAACTTCCTCCCCTTCATGATCCTGCCGCTGTACACGTCACTGGAGCGCATCGACGGACGGCTGCACGAGGCGGCGGGCGACCTGTACGCGAAGCCGTCCACGGTCTTCCGCAAGGTCACCTTCCCGCTGTCGATGCCGGGCGTCGTCTCCGGGACACTGCTGACCTTCATCCCGGCGACCGGCGACTACGTCAACGCCTCCCTGCTGGGCTCGGCCGATACCGGCATGATCGGAAACGTGATCCAGTCGCAGTTCCTGCGGGTGCTCGACTATCCGACGGCGGCGGCGCTCTCCTTCGTCCTGATGGCCGCGATTCTCGCCATGGTCACCGTCTACATCCGCAAGTCCGGCACGGAGGATCTGGTCTGAATGGCCTTCGTCAACTGGTTCAAGCGCAATCTGGTCGTCCTCGCCGGACTGCTGACGCTCGCGTACCTCCTGTTGCCCAACGTCGTCGTCACGGTGTTCTCGTTCAACAAACCGAACGGGCGCTTCAACTACGCGTGGCAGCAGTTCTCCACGGACGCCTGGAAGGACCCGTGCGGTGTCGCGGGACTGTGCGGGTCCCTGTCGCTCAGCCTCCGGATCGCCCTCTGGGCGACGCTCGGCGCCACGGCGCTGGGCACCGCGATCGCCTTCGCACTGGTCCGCTACCGCTTCCGGGCGCGCGGCGCGATCAACTCGCTGATCTTCCTGCCGATGGCGATGCCCGAGGTCGTGATGGCCGCCTCGCTGCTCACCCTGTTCCTCAACATGGGCGCTCAGCTGGGCTTCTGGACGGTCCTGATCGCCCACATCATGTTCTGCCTCAGCTTCGTCGTGACGGCGGTCAAGGCGCGCGTGCTGTCGATGGACCCGCGGCTGGAGCAGGCGGCGCAGGACCTGTACGCAGGCCCCTTCCAGACCTTCGTCCGGGTCACGCTTCCCATCGCCGCCCCCGGAATCGCCGCCGGCGCGCTGCTCGCCTTCGCGCTCTCCTTCGACGATTTCATCATCACCAATTTCAACGCGGGCTCCACCGTCACCTTCCCCATGTTCGTCTGGGGATCGGCCCAGCGTGGCACGCCCGTTCAGATCAACGTCGTCGGTACGGCCATGTTCGTGATCGCCGTGCTGTTCGTTCTGGCCTCCATGGTCATCGGCAACCGCCGAAACCGCCGCAAGGCGTAGTGCGTCTCGTACCCGCATTCGTAGGGAGTTGAAATCATGGCCCCGAGCGCCATGAGCCGCAGCAACGACTGGACGAAATCCCTTTCCGACGCCCAGCCGGTCCCGTACTGGCTGGACGACCCCGGCCGTCCCCGCCCCCAGCCCGCCCTGACCGGCGCCGACACCTGCGATCTGCTGGTCGTCGGCGGCGGCTACAGCGGACTGTGGACCGCGCTGATCGCCAAGGAGCGCGACCCGGGGCGGGACGTGGTCCTGCTGGAGGGCCGCGAGGTGGGCTGGGCCGCCTCCGGACGTAACGGCGGCTTCTGTGCCGCCTCCCTCACCCACGGCCTGTCCAACGGCCTCGCCCGCTGGCCCGACGAGATCCACCGGCTTCAGGAGCTGGGCGCCCGCAACCTCGACGGGATCGAGGCGGCGGTCGCCCGCCACGACCTGGACTGCGACTTCGAGCGCACCGGCGAGATCGACGTCGCCACCGAGCCCTACCAGGCCCGGGAGCTCAAGGGCTGGTACGAGGAGATCCGCGCCGAGGGCCTCGCCGACGGCGTCGAGTACCTGGACGCCGAGGCCGTACGGGAGCAGGTCGACTCCCCGACCTTCCGGGCCGGCCTGTACGACCACCGGGGCGTGGCCATGGTCAACCCCGCCAAGCTCGCCTGGAACCTCAAACGTGCCTGCCTCGCCCTCGGTGTCCGCGTCCACGAGAACACCCCGGCGCTCACCCTGCGGCCGTACGGCGCGGGCATGGCCGTACGCACCCCGTACGGCGGGGTCCGCGCCCGCACGGTCGCGCTCGGCACCAACATCTTCCCGAGCCTGGTCAAGCGAGTTCGCTCGTACACCGTCCCCGTCTACGACTACGCCCTGATGACCGAGCCGCTCACCGCGGAGCAGCTGGCCTCGGTCGGCTGGCGCAACCGCCAGGGTCTCGGCGACAGCGCCAACCAGTTCCACTACTTCCGGCTCTCCGCCGACAACCGCGTCCTGTGGGGCGGCTACGACGCGATCTACCCGTACGGCGGCCGGGTGCGCGCCGAGTACGACGACCGCCCGGAGACCTACGCCAAGCTCGCCGGGCACTTCTTCACCTGCTTCCCGCAGTTGGAGGGCGTCCGCTTCACGCACGCCTGGGGCGGCGCGATCGACACCTGCTCCCGCTTCTCGGCGTTCTTCGGCACCGCGCACCAGGGGAAGGTCGCCTACGCCGCCGGGTACACCGGCCTCGGCGTGGGCGCGACCCGGTTCGGCGCCGAGGTGATGCTCGACCTGCTGTCGGGTGAGCGCACCGAGCGCACCGAACTGCGGATGGTCCGCAGGAAGCCCCTGCCCTTCCCGCCCGAGCCCTTCGCCTGGACCGGCATCGCGCTCACCAAGTGGTCGCTGGCCCGCGCGGACGCGCACGGCGGCCGCCGCAACCTGTGGCTGCGGACGATGGACAGGCTGGGGCTGGGCTTCGACAGCTGAGCCGCGTACCGCACACGCGGGCGTGTGACCCGGCTCACTACGGCGAGCCGCTCAACCCGCGTAATGCCCGCCGGAGACCTCCCTCTCCTTCGTGACGACGCATCCCGCGTCCACACGAGTGAAAGGGAGGTCCTCCATGCCTGGTGCCAAGACGGCGGTCGCGTGGCTGGCATCCGTCGCACCGGATCCCGAGTCCTGCCTGCGGGAATGGGAGCGCGACCCACTGGGGCTCGCGCTGCTGCCCGCCGGCAGGGCCTGGGACGTGCTCGTCCTGCCGGGCAGGCTCGGCCGTACGACCCTCGACGTGCTCTCCCGCGTCCTGGACCGACCCGGCCCGGTGCTCGCCGACTCCGGCGACGCGCGCACGGGTTTCCTCGTGCCGGCCGGCACGGCGGCCCGCTGGCTGGGCACCGGTGTCCGCACGGTCGGACTCGGGACCCGGATCGTGGTGCCGCACCCGGGGGTCCCGGCGTACTCGGCGAGGGGGGCGTCCGGCGGGGTCCGCTGGCTGATCCCGCCGGACGGGACCGGAACCCTCACCGACCCGGCACTTCTGGAACTCGCCATGCACGAGGCGGCGGCGGCTCTCGCGGTGGGGGAGAACGAGGGGTGAGCCGAGCTCCGCAAGAGACGAGGGGCATTCGAGGTTGGGACGGTATGTGGCCAGGCCGGTTGGAGGAGCGGCTGGTTCGGTGACAGCGGCGTCGGCCACTCGTTCGGGTGAGGTCAACCGTATTCACTGGGGGAACGGGGAAGGGAACACAAGGTCGTCGGTATGTCGCGTTTCCGGATGTACCCGACGAGGGAGCAGGCGGGCGTCATGCTCGGACACTGCGCGCACGCCCGGTACGTGTGGAACCTGGCTGTCGAGCAGCACACGCACTGGTGGCCGGGACGGAAGTCCGCGCCGGGCTTCGTGGAGCAGTGCCGCCAGCTCACTGAGGCTCGCCGGGACAATGCGTGGCTTCGAGCGGGGAACGCGGATGTGCAGCAGCGGGCGTTGCGGGATTTCGATAGGGCCAAGAACGCCAAGTTCGCGTCTGGGTTCGGTGCTCCTAGCTGGCGAAAGAAGCTCGTGCATGAGGGTTTCCGGGTAATCGGTACTGACCGTGTCCCTGAGCGTGAGCCGGACGGTACGCCGAAGGTGAACGCCAAGACAGGCCGGCAGGTCATGGCCCGGTCGGTGGTGGTGCAGAAGGTGAATCGGCGCTGGGCGCAGGTGAAGGTGCCAGGCTGCGGCTGGGTTCGTTTTCGTCTCACTCGGCGCAAGTTGCCCTCGGCGAAGACCTTTCGGATCACGTTTCGCAATGATCAGTGGCACATCGCCTTTGCCGTGATCCCGGAGCCGCTTACGGCGCCCGGCGCGGACACGGTCATCGGCATCGACCGGGGCGTGACCATTACCGCCGCCCTGTCGGACGGGCGGCGGTTGAACTGCCCGCAGCTGAGCACTCGGGAGCGCGCGCAGATCCGCAAGCACCAGCGGCGCGCGGCCCGCGTGCCCAAGGGCAGCGATCGCAGGCGAGCCGAGAACGCGAAAGTTGCAAAGCTGAAAGCCCGGGAGGCGGACCGGCGCAAGGACTGGTGCGAGAAGACCTCGACGATGCTTGCCCGCACTTACGGCTTGGTGCGGTTCGAGAAGCTGAACGTCAGGAACATGACCGCTTTCGCGAAGGGGACGACTGAGCGGCCCGGCACGCAAGTTCGGCAGAAGGCCGGGTTGAACCGGGTGATCCTGGCCCAGGGATGGGGCCTGTTACGCCGTCGTACCGCCGAAAAGGCGTCCGGCCGGGTCGAGGACGTTCCCGCCTCCCTGCGGTGCAGCGCCTGCGGATGGATCGAGAAGAACTCGCGCAAGAGCCAAGCCGAGTTCGTCTGCGTGTCCTGCGGGTTCGCCTGCAACGCCGATGAGAACGCAGCAGTCAATGTCGCGGCAGGACAGGGCGGGATTTCCCGCCCCCGGCGTGCAGCCGGTGCCGGAGGGGTGCCAGTGGCCATCAGCCGTTCGAGCGCCCGTGAACCTCAACCCACCTGGGTTGGAATCCCCCTCTTCCAAGAGGTGGAGGATGTCAAATCGCGATGACGGACATGCTCCTCACCGGTTTCCCGGTCGCCGGCGACGCGAACAACGTCTTCCCGCCGCTGCGCCCCGACCAGGTCGCGATCGGCATGCCCGCCTCCACCAACGCCGGCAACGGGCACGTCTCGCCGGCCGAGGTCAACAAGGCCCTGAACTGCCTGACCAGGAAGACCGACTGCGGCTCCTACGCGACCCACGGCACCTGGCCCGCCCTGCGCGGCCTGATGACGTGGTCGATCAACTGGGACCGGTACTCGGACTGGGAGTTCCAGAAGAACTTCGACGCGTACTTCGGCTGACCGGCGGGGCGCCGTGCCCGGCCACCAGCGCGACGCCGGTCAGCAGCACCGCCCCCAGGCACCAGCTCGCCACCACGTCCAGCGGCCAGTGGTAGCCCCGGCGCACCAGCCCGTAGGAGGCGCCGAGCACGAGGACCGCGCAGAGCGCGACGAGCACACGGCGGACGGCCGGCGACCTCGGCACCGAAAGGAGGAGCAGTGTCGCCGCGCCGTACGCGACGAGCGCGGTGGCGGTGTGGCCGGAGGGGTAGTAGCCGACGGCCGGAGGGACGGCCGGGGTGCCCGGGCGGTCGGTCCACGCCTTCAGCGGGGCGACCAGCGCCGGCACCAGGAGCATCGCCAGCGCCCCGGCGAGCGGCGGCAGCCACCAGCGGTCCGCACCACGGGCGCGCCCGTGCCACGCGACGTACGCCAGCGCGAGGGCGAGGACCGGCACCGCCACCTGCACGTTGCCGAGGTCGGCCAGCAGCTCGGAGAGCCGGTCCGGGTGGACGAGCGCCCTGCTCAGCCGCTCGTCCACCCCGATCAGCGGGCCGTCGGCGACGACCTGCCAGGTGATCAGCGCGAAGAGGAGGACGGGCAGCCCGACGAGAACGCACAGCCGTACGAGAAGGGACAGCCCGACGGGAGCGGGGAGCGTGCGAGGAGGGGAGACCGGCATGACGCCCAGCTTCGCAGGCCCGCCGAGGAGAGACACCGTAGGGCCGGCACAAGGGGGGGGAGTGTGCCGGCCCTACGGTGAACCACCGTCCCGGGTGCCGGAACGGCCGTTCCGACCTGAACGCCGCGCGCCCCGGGGGGTCTGGGGCGGGCGACCGTCCGATCGGTGAGGAGACCCGGAACCCTCGGGTTCCGGTTGTGTGCGCGAGGCACGACCAGGTCGAAGCTGGGGAAGCCCCGGCCTGAGATCCGCCCACAGTCCCCTGTGGGCGGGTGTATCTCTCATCTGCGTCGAACCTACGGCAGGGGGTGGGCTCAGGGACAGGGGCATCGGCGTCCTGCCATCCACCCCGCACACCTTCTTCACACGCTCTGCGGTTCACCGCACCAGGCGTGCGAAACGCGGCTCAGATGGGCGTTCGGGCACTCGCCCACGTGCTCGCCCGGGGGCGGATCAGAGGCGGATCAGAGGCGGGTTCAGAGGCGGGTTCAGAGGCTGGCGAAGCCCTGCTCGACGATGTCGAGCCCCTCGTTCAGCAGGTCGTCGCCGATCACCAGCGGCGGCAGGAAACGCAGCACGTTGCCGTAGGTGCCACAGGTCAGGACCAGCAGGCCCTCCTGGTGGCAGGCCTTGGCGAGCGCGGCGGTCGCCTCCGGGTGCGGCTCCTTGGTGCCGCGGTCCTTGACCAGCTCGACGGCGATCATCGCACCGCGGCCCCGGATGTCGCCGATGACGTCGAACTTCTCGGCCATGGCGGTGAGGCGGGACTTCATGACCGCCTCGATGTGCTTCGCCCTGGCGTTGAGGTCCAGCTCCCTCATCGTCTCGATGGCGCCGAGCGCGCCCGCGCAGGCCACCGGGTTGCCGCCGTAGGTGCCGCCCAGGCCGCCGGGGTGTGCGGCGTCCATGATCTCGGCGCGGCCGGTGACGGCGGCCAGCGGAAGACCGCCCGCGATGCCCTTGGCCGTGGTGATCAGGTCCGGGACGATGCCCTCGTCCTCGCAGGCGAACCACTGGCCGGTGCGGCAGAAGCCGGACTGGATCTCGTCGGCGACGAAGACGATGCCGTTGTCCGTGGCGAATTCGCGGATCGCCGGCAGGAAGCCCTCGGCCGGTTCGATGAAGCCGCCCTCGCCGAGCACCGGCTCGATGATGACCGCGGCCACGTTCTCCGCGCCGACCTGCTTGGTGATCTGGTCGACGGCCTGGGCGGCGGCCTCCGGACCGGCGTTCTCCGGGCCGGTCGGCCAGCGGTAGCCGTAGGCGACCGGGACGCGGTACACCTCGGGCGCGAAGGGGCCGAAGCCGTGCTTGTACGGCATGTTCTTCGCGGTCAGCGCCATGGTGAGGTTGGTCCGGCCGTGGTAGCCGTGGTCGAAGACGACGACGGCCTGCCGCCCGGTGTACGCACGGGCGATCTTGACGGCGTTCTCGACGGCCTCGGCGCCGCTGTTGAACAGGGCGGACTTCTTGGCGTGGTCGCCCGGCGTCAGCTCGGCCAGCGCCTCGGCGACGGCGACGTAGCCCTCGTACGGCGTCACCATGAAGCAGGTGTGGGTGAAGTCGGCGAGCTGCGCGGACGCCTTGCGTACGACGGCCTCGGCGGAGGCGCCGACGGAGGTCACCGCGATGCCGGAGCCGAAGTCGATCAGGCGGTTGCCGTCGACGTCCTCGATGACGCCGCCGGCGGCGCGCGAGACGAAGACCGGCAGCGTGGAGCCCACACCCCGCGCGACCACTGCCGTGCGGCGGGCCTGCAGCTCCTGCGACTTCGGGCCGGGAATGTCGGTGACGACGCGGCGCTCCTGCGGAAGGGCGGTCATGGGGGCTCCTGGGGTCTTGCGGATCTTACGGACGCTTGCCTCTTTTCTCGCAGGCTAGGACCGGGAGAGGGGCGTCGGCATGCTCCATGTGGGCGTTGTCCGCGGAGCCGGTTGTCCGCGATGGACAGGAGGTGGACACGGTGACATGGGGACATGTCGACGCGGGGCCCGGCCGCGTAAGCGGTGAACTCCCCCTGGGAGGGCGTTAGATTGGCTTGCTGATGGTGTACGGAGCGGCTGGTCAGGGGGCAAGGGCGATGGACAGCGACGGGAACCGGGACGCGCGGGGTACGCACGCGAATCCTGTACCGCGTCCGGCGGGGCCCCCACAGGTGCCCGCCGTGCCGCCGCGGCCGGGCCGGGCTCCGGACACCCCGCCCGCGCCCGAACAGGTGCCCCGCATCTCGTCCACCGTGGCCGCCTGGCTCGACGCGGCGAGGCCGGCGGCCCGGCCCGGGATCTGGCGCTACGGCTACCACCCGCCCAAGGGAGCCCCGCAACGGCTCGCTCCGGTGACCGTCGTCGGCATGCTGGTCCCGCTCGTCCTGGCGATCCTGGTGTGGTCGTTCTGGCGGCGCGGCTACTTCCCGTACAAGAGCGTCTTCGTGCGGATGTTCACACCGGACGACTGGTGGTGGGGCGGCTCGGCGGTCTCCCCCAAACCGGTCGAGGGACGGACGGTGGCGGTCCCGGGGTGGGACGCCCTGTGGGTCTACGACGGCGTCTTCTTCGCCGTGCTCGTCGCGTCGGTGGTCATGCTCGGCAGCTGGCGCGCCGTCGTCCGCCACTACGTGGGCCGCCTGCCCCAGCCGGTACGCGGGCTGGTCACCGCGCTGTTCGCCCTCGTGGCCCTCAGTCTCGTATTCCCCGAGGCCTTCCCGGGCGTCGGGTGGCAGCCGGTGCCGGTCGTCGATCCGCTGCTCTCCCTGACCGTGCTGATCACGGACAGCTACGGGCTGATGGCCTCCGCCCTCTTCACGAACACGCTGTACGCGTGCGTCACGCTGCTCGTGGTGTGGCCCTTCGCCCGTCTCGGCGACTGGTGGCCGTACGCGAAGGAGCGGCTCACCTCCCGCAGGGAGAACGCCGCGCCCGACACCGCCGCGGTGCCCGCCCGCCCCCGTTCCCAGTGGCCCGACGTCCGTGACGCCGGCCAGCACCAGGCCGCCGAGCTGCTCACCGCCGAGGTCGGCGGCGGCCGTATGAACGACGTCGACTGCGCGCGCGTCGAACACGCCCTTGATGTCGCCCGGCGCGCCGCCACGCTGGACGCCTTCCGCAGCACCGTCCTGCTTCAGGGCGGCGCGGCCTGGACGCATCCGTCCGGCGCCCGCGACCTGCCTCGCCGGGCCGCCCGCCACGACCTGCTCGCCGGTCAGGTGCGGATCGGCCGCTGGGTGGCCGCGGAGCGGGCCCCGCTGCCCTACCACGACGCCGGGGCGGCCCTCGGTCCGGATGTGCTGGGCACCTCGCTGCTGGCCATCGGCCCTCCCGGATCCGGCAAGACCCGCACCCTCGTCGAGCCGGTCACCGAGGCGCTCGCGCTGCAGGCGCTCACCGGCCGCGCCGCCGTCGTCGCCGTCTCCGCCGCCGGCGACCCGCTCGGCGCGGACGGTTCCTTCGACGTGATCGTCCGGATCGGTGATCCGTCCTCGGTGCACGACCTCGATCCGTACGCCGGGTTCGACGACCCGGACGAGGCCGCCGCGATTCTCGCCGAGGCGCTGGTGGGCGACCTCGACACCGTCGGCACACAGGGCGCCGCCACCGCGCTGGCGCAGCTGCTCGGGCCCTTCCGCGCAGTGCACGGCCGCTTTCCCCCACTGGCGGAGCTGCGCGAGCTGCTGGGTGGTGAGGAGCGGGCGCTGACACCCCTCAGGGAGCGGCTCGCCGCGAGCGGGGACGACGTCATGCGCGGGGAACTCGAGGCGCGCGTCCGGCGGACGGGCGTGCCGGGCGACTGCGGGCGGGCCCTGGCCGACCGGCTGGCGCTGCTGAGCCGGCCGGCGTTCGCGGACTTCTTCGGCGGGGGCGGGCCGGACCGGACCTTCGCCCTGCGCGCGATCGCCCACCACCCCCTGCGGGTGCGGATCGATCTGCCCGCGCGCGGCCACGAGGAGGCCGGCCGGGTGATCACCCGGCTGGTCCTCGCACAGTTCCACGCCATCGCCCGGGAGGGCGGGCGCGCGCACTTCGCCGGTCTGGTCCTGGACGACGCGACGGGCGCGGTCACCGCGGAGTCGGTGCGCCGCGTCCAGCGGCTGCGGTCGCAGAACGCGGGCGTGCTGCTCGTCCTGCGCACCATCGGTGAGGTTCCCGAGCCGCTGCACGGCCCGCTCTACGGGGCGGTGGGCTGCCGTATGGCCTACTCCGGCGTCACGACCTGGGACGGCGGCCGGTTCGCGCAGGCGTGGGGCACCGAGTGGGTGGAGACGACGGAGGTCGCCAAGCACACGGTCTTCGCCGACCAGCCGATGACCCGGGCGTTCCACGCACTGCGCAAGTTGCTGACGGGCAAGGCGGTGACGACGGACGCCGTCACGGTGCGGCAGGTCGAGCGGGAGCGGTGGTCGGCGTCCGAGCTGGCGCACGCGGTGCCCGCCGGGCACGCGGTGCTGTCGCTGACGACCGTCGAGGGGGAGCACGCGCCGCCGCTGCTGGTGGATCTGCGCGGGTGACCTGTCCGGGCGGGCGCCCGGGACCGTACAGTGAGGCAAAATCGACACAGGTCGTTCATACGCGACGGCCAAAAGATCACGGATGGCCCACACCTCACACCTCCCACTCACGCGGAACCCAGTAGCACCCCAGTAGCTGACACCTCGCGCCGTTGACGCAGATCCGAAGGCTCAAGGTCCCCATGCCGCCCACGCTCGCCTCCCTCGTCCACCACTCCGCGCTCAGACTGACCGTGCGCGCAGGGGAGGACCGTCTCGACGTGCCGGTGCGCTGGGCGCACGTCAGCGAGCTCGCCGACCCCGTGCCCTACATGGAGGGCGGGGAGCTGCTGCTGATCACCGCGCTCAAGCTGGACGCCGAGGACCCCGAGGCGATGCGGCGGTACGTGAAGCGGCTGGCGGGCGCCGGCGTGGTGGGGCTCGGGTTCGCCGTCGGCGTCAACTACGACGACATCCCCGAGGCGCTGGTGGAGGCGGCGCGACAGGAGGGGCTGCCGCTTCTGGAGGTACCGCGCCGCACCCCCTTCCTCGCCATCAGCAAGGCGGTGTCGGCCGCGATCGCCGCGGACCAGTACCGTGCGGTCACCGCGGGGTTCGCCGCCCAGCGCGAGCTGACCAGGCAGGCGCTGACCGACGGCCCGGAAGGGCTGCTGGCCGCGCTGGCCACCCAGGTCGACGGCTGGGCGGCGCTGTACGACGCCTCGGGCGCCGTCGTCGCCACCGCACCGGAGTGGGCGGGCCGCAGGGCCGCACGGCTCACGGCGGACGTGAGGCGGCTGCGCGAGCGCCCCGCACCGGCCTCCTCCGTCGTCGGTGGAGCAGAGGAGAGCGATCACCCCGAGAACGCCGACCGGGTCGAACTCCACTCCCTCGGCACCTCCCGCAGGCCCCGCTCCGCACTCGCCGTCGGTACGGCCGGCGCCCTCGGCACCGCCGAGCGCTACGCCGTGCACTCCGCCATCGCCCTGCTGACGCTCACCACGGAACGCTCGCGCTCCCTGCACGAGGCGGAGCAGCGCATCGACGCGGCCGTACTGCGCATGCTGCTGGCCGGCGAACCCGACCACGCGCGCACGGTCGCCGGAGACCTGTACGGCGGTCTGCTGGACGCGCCCTTCCGGATGATCGTCGCCGAGTCGGCGTCGGCGTCCGCCGCGCGTGCGCACGCCGGCCCGCACGCGGGTGTGTCCGCCACCCGGACCAGGCCCTCCGCCGCCGCGCCGGCCGCCGTCGACACCGACCCGTTCGACGCGCTGGCCGAGGTCGTGGAGTCGGCCGCCGCCCGCTCCGGCGAGTCGGTGCTGGTCGTCCCCGAGGGAGAGCGACTGGTGGTGCTGGCCACGGACGGGGGCGCCGCCGTCGCCGCCTGCGTCGAGTACGCCTCGGCACTGGAGCCCGGCCGTCCCGCACCCGGGCCGATGGCGGGCGGCGACGAGGAGTGCCTGGTCGTCGGCCTGTCGGCGCCGTCCGGGCCCATCGCCGCGTCGGCCGCCTACAAGCAGGCCGAACAGGCCCTGTCGGTGGCCCGCCGCCGCGGACGGGTCTGCGTGGAGCACGAGCACCTGGCGGCCGGGTCGGTCCTCCCCCTCCTCGCCGACGACGCGGTGCGCGCTTTCGCCGACGGCCTGCTGCGGGCGCTGCGCGACCACGACGCCACCGGCCGGGGCGACCTGGTGGCGTCCCTGCGCGCCTGGCTCTCCCGCCACGGCCAGTGGGACGCGGCGGCGGCCGATCTCGGCGTCCACCGGCACACGCTGCGCTACCGGATGCGCCGGGTCGAGGAGATCCTCGGCCGTTCCCTGGACGACGCGGACGTACGCATGGAGCTGTGGCTGGCGCTGAAGGCGACGTCGTCGGAATAGCCCGAAGGGCCTCTTGGGTCACCCGCCCGCCGCCGAGTTCGGGTGAGCCGTCGGATGCCGTCGGTTGCGGGCGCTTCCCGGCGCACGAGTCGGCACCACAGGGCGAGGCCGGCTCGAGTGGGCCGCCCGGCCCGGCGACCGTTCGGTGGACGGGGACCGACCCGCCGCTCGTACCCCGCCAAAGCGTCGAACCGACCAGCCGCACCACTACGCCCCGGACAAGCGCCCCCCGCCGCCCTTCCCCCTACCGTGGAGCCGCAAGCCACGGAAACGTGCACACCCCCAACGCGGAAGGGCCGGGAACTACGATGACTTCCCCCCACGCCTTCTGGCTCGCCGGACGCCAGGCCACCGGCGAGGCCACCTTCGACGTCACGTCCCCCTGGGACGGCGGCCGGGTCGGCACGGTGAGCCTGCCGACCGACGCCCAGACCGAGGAGGCCGTGGCCGCCGCGTACGCCGTACGGGACGAGTTCGCCGCCACGCCCGCCCACACCCGCGCCGCCGCCCTGGACCACGTCGGCCGGCGCCTGGTGGAGCGCACCGAGGAGATCGCCCGCCTGATCTCCGCGGAGAACGGCAAGCCCGTCAAGTGGGCCCGCGGCGAGGTCGGCCGCGCGGTGTCCGTCTTCCGTTTCGCCGCCGAGGAGGCCCGCCGCTTCAACGGCGGCGAGGCCCAGCGCCTCGACACCGACGCCGGTGGTGAGGGCCGCCTCGCCCTCACCCGCCGCTTCCCCAGGGGGGTCGTCCTCGGCATCGCACCGTTCAACTTCCCCCTCAACCTGTGTGCCCACAAGATCGCCCCCGCGATCGCCGCGGGTGCGCCCATCATCCTCAAGCCCGCGCCCGCCACCCCCCTCTCCGGCCTGCTCCTCGGCGAGCTGCTCGCCGAGACCGAGCTGCCCGCCGGCTCGTGGAGCGTCCTGCCGGTCCCGAACGACCGCATGCCCGCCCTCGTCCAGGACGAGCGCCTGCCGGTCATCTCCTTCACCGGCTCCGAGGCGGTCGGCTACGCGATCATGGACTCGGTCCCGCGCAAGCACTGCACCCTGGAGCTGGGCGGCAACGGCGCGGCCGTCGTCCTCGGCGACTGGGCGAGCGACGACGACCTGGACCGGGCCGCGACGCGCATCGCGACCTTCTCCAACTACCAGGGCGGCCAGTCCTGCATCTCGGTGCAGCGTGTGATCGCCGACGCGTCGGTGTACGACCGTCTCCTGCCCCGTATCGTCGCCGCCGTCGAGGCCCAGGTCACCGGAGACCCGAACGACGACGCGACGGACGTCGGCCCGCTGGTCAGCGAGGCCGCCGCCGAGCGGGTCGAGGCCTGGGTGCGGGAGGCCGTGGAGGCCGGCGCCGCTCTCCACACCGGCGGCGAACGCGACGGCGCCTCGTACACGCCGACCGTCCTCACCGACCTCCCGGCCGACACCACCCTCGCCCGCGAGGAGGTCTTCGGCCCCGTCCTCAGCGTCCAGAAGGTGAGCGGCGAGGCCGAGGCCTTCGCCGCCGCCAACGACTCCAAGTACGGTCTTCAGGCCGGCGTGTTCACCCACGACCTCCAGGCCGCCTTCCGCGCCCACCGCGCCCTCGAGGTCGGCGGCGTCGTCATCGGCGACGTCCCCTCCTACCGTGCCGACCAGATGCCGTACGGCGGCGCCAAGCAGTCCGGCGTGGGCCGCGAGGGCGTCAGGTTCGCGATGGACGACTACACCTACGAGCGGGTCCTGGTCCTGACGGGCCTCGCGCTCTGAGCAACCCTGTGGATCGACCTCGTCGGTCATCCCTGCGGCCGACGGCCTGAATCCGGTGCGGCGGGGACGCTGTCTGCGCCGCACCGCGACGAGGCCGCCCGCCGGTGGCCCCTGGGAAGCGCCTGGCCGCCTAACCGCCCACCAGCGCGGTCACCAGGCGGTCCATGGCCGGCCGCGGGTCGGGGGCGCCCGGCCGGTCGGTCATCAGCAGGTGGTGGGCGGTGCCGACGACGGCGAGAGCCACGGTGTGCGGGTCGACGGCGGCCGGCAGCCGTCCGACGTCCCGCTCGGACTCCAGGTAGTCGGCTATCGCCTCCTGGATCGCGGCGAAGCCCGGCCCGCCGTCCCGCATGGCCTCGCGGACGCGCGACGCCGCGGCCGGGCGGGTCATGGCCAGCCCCGACAGAGCCGGGCCGCCGCGGTCGAAGAGTGAGAGGGCGACGGAGACGAGGTTCCCGGCCACCGTGCCCCGCCCGGCGAGTCCCTCCAAGGCCCGCGCCTTCGCCGCCGTCCGGGCGAAACGGTCGAGGCAGAGCTCGGCCACGAACTCGTCCAGCCCCGCGAAGTGCGTGTGCAGCAGCCCCTTGGCGCAGCCCGCCTCGGTGGTGACGGCCCGACTCGTGAGCGCGCCGGGGCCATCCCTCTCCACAACCCGCTCGGCGGCCGCGAACAGCCGCTCGCGCACGTCCGGCGTCGCCACTCCACGGGGTGACATGGGCCCGCCTTCCTTCAAGTGTTCGGCGCCGCGCGCGGCGTAATCCCCCGAATCGTAAGGCGGTTGCCACTATGGGCGCACGCCCATAGTGTTTGGGCGCACGCCCATTCTCCGTCCCGTCCCAGGAGGCACTCGTGTCCGAGATCGTCAACACCGAGCAGGCACAGGCGTGGAACGGCCCCGAGGGCGCCCACTGGGCGCGCAACCAGGACCGGTGGAACGCCGTGAACGAAGGCTTCAACGAGCCGCTGCTCGACGCCGCCGGGCTCGCGGAGGGGCACCGGACCCTCGACCTCGGCTGCGGTGCGGGGCAGACCACGCGCCTCGCCGCCCTCCGGACACCACAAGGCAGCGCTCTGGGCCTCGACCTGTCCGGCCCCATGCTGGCCGAGGCGCGGTCCCGGGCGGCACGGGAGGGCATCGACAACGCCACGTTCCAGCAGGGCGACGCACAGGCGCACCCCTTCGAGCCGGGCGCGTTCGACGCGGCGATCAGCCGGTACGGGGTGATGTTCTTCTCCGACCCCGAGGCGGCGTTCCACAACGTCGGACGGGCGCTGCGACCCGGCGGACGACTGGCCTTCGTCTGCCCCGCCGAGCCCTCGCTCAACGGCTGGGTGACGGCCATGTCGGTGCTGCGCGACGTCCTGCCGCTCGGTGACTTCGCCGCTCCGGGACTGCCCGGCATGTTCTCCCTGTCGTCGCCGGACCGGATCCGCGCCGTCCTCGCCGCCGCGGGGTTCCGCGGCGTGGCCGTCGACGAGGTCGAGGCGTACGGGACGTGGGGGCACGGAGCCGATGACGCGGCGGAGTTCCTGCTGAACACCGGGCCCGGCCGGCACTTCCTGGGCCAGGTCGACACGGCCGCACAGGACCGCGCCCGCCAGGTGCTCACCCAGCACCTCCGCGGCTACGAGGCGGGCGACGGCACGGTCCGGCTGCGCAGCACGTCCTGGCTGGTCACGGCGGACCGACCGGCCGACCCGACGGCCGCCTAGGGCCCGGGCGCAGCCCCCGTCGGCCGACGCAGCAGGTCCCGCAGCGTCGCGTACGAGTGGTCCCAGGTCCATTGGCCTACGAGATGGGCCTGGTCCGGGCCGGTGGCGAGTCGGGGGCCCGACTCCGGTAGGTACCGGTGCCGGGCCCCCTCGTCGTGCCGGTCTTCTCCGGACCCTCAGCCGGAGAAGCCGACGTGCGCGAGCCGCAGAGCGCCGCGCAGCCTGATGCGGAGATCGTGTACGCCCTCGGCGATCAGCGGGGCGTCCAGCTCCGTGTAGTCGTACGGTTCTGAGCCGGGGGCCGGCCGAGGCAGCACCGCCGCCGGGCCGCCGTCGAGGGCGATCTCCACGGTGCCCTCGCCGCCCGCCACCGTCACGGTCACGCCGGTGACACCCGTACCGAAGTCGCAGTCGCGGAAGAGCAGTTCGCCCGCCCGGCCGGCCACCGGCGTCACCGCGTCGCCCACCGCCTTCGTCCGGTCGACGATCTCCGTTCCGCTCTGCTCGTCGAAGCCGGCCGCCTCCAGGCCGCGTTCACGGACCGGGCGCGGGGCGGCGGGCTCGCCGTCCGGGGACACGGTCGCCGTCAGGCGTACGTCCTCGCTGGACGCGCCCACCAGCAGTGCGTACGGGCCCGGCTCGAGGCGCCACCGGTCGTGTGCGACGTCCCAGAACGCGAGTGCGGACAGCGGGAGTTCGAAGGAGACCTCCGCCGTCGCGCCCGGGGGAAGGGTGAGCCGGCGGTGGGCCAGCAGTTCACGGCGCGGACGCGGGACCGACGGGTTCTCGGCGCGGACGTAGAGCTGGGCCACCTCGTCGGCCGTGACGCTCCCGGTGTTGGTCACCGTGAAGGAGACGGACACCTTCCCGTCCCCGGCCCGCGCCGCCAGGTCCGCGTACGCGAAGGACGCGTACGACAGGCCGTGCCCGAAGGGGAACAGCGGGGTTCCCTCAAAGTACAGGTACGTCTGGCGGCTGCCGATCACGTCGTAGTCGAGCAGGTCCGGCAGGTCGGCGTCGTCGGCGTACCAGGTCTGCGGGAGCCGCCCGGCGGGGGAGACGTCACCGGCGAGGACCCGGGCCAGCGCGGTGCCGGCCGCCTGGCCGCCGTGCGCGGTCCACAGCACCGCGGGCAGCACCTCCGCGTCGACGGCGTACGGGTAGGCGGAGACCAGCGCCAGCACGGTGGCCGGATTCGCGGCCCGGGCCGCGCGCAGCAGGCGCTCCTGGTGGGCGGGGAGCCGCAGCGTCGTACGGTCCTCGGTCTCCCGGCCGTTGATGTGCGGGTCGTTGCCCGCGACCACCACGACCACGTCCGCCGCCGCGGCCGCCCGCGTCACCGCGTCCTCGCCGCGCTCGGTGACGACCAGCTCGAAGACCTCGGGCGTCTCGTCGCCCGCGAGGGCGTCCGGGGCGGCAACCTTCACGACGTCGGCGGCGACCTGGACGTGACGACCCGTCCCCAGGTGCCGGAGGAGGTGCCCGTTCCCGTGTGGTTCCAGGCGGAACGTCTCCTGCACGACCCAGCCGCCGGGCTGGTCGGCGGAGGCGCGGAGGCGGCCGTCCTCGGCGACCGAGAGGTAGCGGCCGTCGGGCGCGCGCAGGGTGAGGACGCCGTCGCCCCAGTCGACGAGCGCGAGTTCGGTGCCGTCGGCGTCGGTGGTGAGCGGCGGCAGGTCGGTGCGGCCGGCGAGCAGGGCCGGGTCGAGGGCGCCCTCGGCGCCGCGTGCCTCGTCGGCGGAGTCGTCCGACGGGGGCACGTGCAGGAACGTACCGGCGGAGGTCCTGAGCCGGACCCGGTCCACGCCCTCCGCGAAGCTCACCTGCTCGGCGCCGAACCGCTCGTACAGGCCCTCCAGCGGGGTGGAGCGGTGGATGAGCGTGCCGCTGTACCAGTCGAGCTTGCACTCGTCGGCGAGCAGACCGACGACGGCGACGCGGGTGCCCTCGGCCAGCGGCAGCACGCCGTCGTTCTTGAGCAGGACGACCGCCTGCTCGGCCGCCTCCCGCGCGAGCGCCCGGTGCTCCGGTGTGTCGAAGGCGGTCGTGTCCGAGTGGGGGTCGTGCTCCGGGTCGAACTCGCCGAGCCGGAAACGGACCGACAGCTGCCGGCGTACGGCCGCGTCCACGTCGGCCTCGGTCAGCAGACCCTCGTCGAGGGCGCCCCGGACCCGGGCGACGATCTTCGAGGAGTCCGTGCCGTGGTCGGTGAAGCTGTCCACCCCGGCCCGCAGCGCGGCGGCGGTCGCCTCCTCGTGGGTGTCGAAGTAGTGCTCGGAGTCGACCAGGTTGGAGGGGGCGCCGGCGTCGGAGCAGACCAGGAGGTCGTCCTCGGTCCAGGCGCGCAGATGGCTCTCCAGGTAGGGGGAGACGTGGTTGGGGCGGCCGTTGACCAGGTTGTACGCCGGCATCACCCCGGCCACCGAGCCCGCCTCGACCGTCTCGCGGAAGGCGCGCAGATCATACTCGTTCAGGACGCGCGGGCGGACGGACGACGAGCACGTGTCCCGGTCCGTCTCGTTGTTGTGCGCGAGCCAGTGCTTGAGGACGGGCGCGGTGCGCCAGTACGTCGGATGTTCGCCGCGCAGACCGCGGGTGTAGGCGGTGGCGATGGCAGAGGTGAGCTTCGGATCCTCGGAGTAGCCCTCCTCGCCCCGGCCCCACAGGGGATGGCGCAGCAGGTTCACGGTCGGGGCCCAGACGTTCAGGCCGACGCGCTCGTCGCGGGCGCGCATCGCCCGGACCTCCTTGGAAACCGCCTCACCGACCCGGCGCACCAGGTCGTCGTTCCAGGTGGCGCCAAGGCCCACGGCCTGCGGGAACACGGTCGCCGGGCCCATCCAGGCCACGCCGTGCAGCGCCTCCTGGCCGGTGCGGAAGGCGGCGATGCCGAGCCGTTCGACGGCGGGCGCGAACTGGTGCAGGAACGCGGTCCTCTCGTCGAGCGTGAGCCGCGACATCAGGTCGTCGACGCGCTTCGCGAACGGCAGGTGCGGATCACGGAAAGGCAGCGCGGGCGGCGTGGGTGCGGTCACGTGGAGTTCCCCTTGCGATGGAGCGGCGAAACGCTTTCGAAGCGCTTCGATGCTCAGTCGCACCAGGGGTGGGTGTCAAGACACTTCTGCGCATCACCTCCGATTTCTCATCGCAACCCAAGCGTCACATGACTGGTTTGGTGGGCGTTACCCACTCGATACCTCGGAGGAATTCTGGAGTCGACTCTTGTGCACCCCCAGGCGTTCACTTAACCTCGCAGCAACATCGAAGCGCTTCGACTATGAGGCTCTGATCCGGCAGCGCACCTTGAGGTGCGACGGAAACCGGGCATTCCTCCGACGACCGCTTCAGCTCAGCCAGTTCCACTCGAGACACCGCAGCCGACGGCCCACCGCCGGGTGTCCTGGTGCGCCATGAAGGGTTGACGCAATGACGCCGAACGCCGCCTCCGGTCCCAGCCGGAGAAAGTTCCTCGCCTCCACGGCGGTAGCCACCGCAGCGGTGGCGGGAGGGATGCCGCTGCTCTCCGCCTGCGGCGGTGGGTCGGACGGAGGTTCGCGGGACGGCACCACGTCGGGCAAGGACGCCAAGAAGCTGCTGCCCACGTACGTGGCCGGCAACGTGGTCACCCCCGACATCCCCAGCAAGAACGGCTCCGCGGTCGGCTTCACCAGCAAGCTCGACCTCGCGGGCCTGAAGACCTCGGTGCCGAAGAAGCTCGGCAAGGGCGGCAAGGTCACCGTCATGTCGCCGTTCTGGGGGTCCCCGCCGAAGGAGGACAACGCCTACTACAAGGCGATGAACGACCTCATCGGCGTCGACGTGGTCTGGCAGAACCAGGACGGCAACACCTACGACCAGAAGCTCGGCGCGGTCCTCGCCTCCAGCGAGGTGCCCGACGTGGTGGTCGTGCCCGGCTGGAACATGACCGGCAGAATACCCAGCGCCATCATCAGCAAGTTCGCCGACCTCGGCCCCTACCTCTCCGGCGACGCGGTCAAGGACTTCCCCAACCTCGCGGCCGTCCCCACCGACGCCTGGCAGCGCTCCATCTTCGGCGGCAAGCTGCGCGGCCTGCCGATGCCCTCCTCGTACGTGTCCGGCATCGTGCCGCTGTACCGCCAGGACATCTTCGAGAAGGAGGGCTACGAAGTCCCCCGCTCGTGCGACGAGTTCATGGCGCTGGCCAAGGAGGCCACCAACGCCAAGGCCAAGCGCTGGGCCTGCCTGGACATGAAGTGGACCGCCTTCAACGCCTTCGGCGTGCTCTCCGGCAACGAGAAGTCGCTCGGCTGGAACCAGGTCGACGGCAAGCTGATCTACCGCGCCGAGACCGACGAGTACCTCGAGGCGCTGGAGTGGACGCGCAAGCTGTTCGCCGCCGGGGTCGTGCACCCCGACGCCAAGCTGGGCAAGAGCAACGCAGCCGACCCCGGTCCCAAGTTCGCCGCCGGCGAGTTCCTCATCTACAACCAGGACACGTCCCAGTGGTGGAGCCGAACCGCGGAACAGGCCACTCAGAATCCCGAGTTCAAGATCTGGGGCATGGACTTCTTCGGGCACGACGGCGGTGAGCCCACGCTGTGGGCACAGAACCCGGCGAGCATCTTCGCCTTCGTCAACAAGAACGCGTCCGAGTCCGTGATCCGCGACGTGCTGGCCGTCGCCAACGTCACCGCCGCGCCGTACGGCACCAAGGAGTACATGGCCACCAACTACGGCGTGGAAGGCACCCACTACACCGTCAAGGACGGCGTGCCCACCAAGACCGACCAGGGCAACATCGACGTGATGAACGCCTACGTGATGGTGGCGAGCCCCGCCGCGACCATCGCCCACCCCGACTTCCCCGAGGTCGCCAAGGGCCAGGTCGAGTGGCAGCAGCGGATGGGGGCCTTCACCAAGAAGCCCACCTTCTACGGCATGCAGGTCACCGAACCCAACCGCTACACCAACCTGTCCAACGACTTCGAGCAGCTGGAGGACGACATCATCCGCGGCCGCAAGAAGGTCGCCGACATGCAACAGGCCGTCTCCGACTGGCGGAGCCAGGGCGGCGACAAACTGCGCGACTGGTACAAGAAGCTGCTCGACGAGAACGGCACGGCGGCGAGCTGACGGTACCGAGGCAAGGAGAACGGCCGTGTCCCACAACACGGTGCCCCGGACCAGAGCCGAGGCCGATGCGACGAAGAAGACCCCGGTGGCGCCCGACGACGCCGTCGGCCCCCGCGAGACGAAGCCGCCCTCAGGGAAGCTGAGCCTCAGGCTGAGGTTCCGGCGCGACCGCGTCCTGGTGCTGATGACGCTGCCGGCCATCCTGCTGGTGCTGCTCTTCAACTACGTACCGATCCTCGGCAACGTCGTCGCCTTCCAGGAGTACGACCCGTACATCAGTGAGAACGGGATCGTCTCCATCCTGAACAGCCCGTGGGTGGGTCTGGAGAACTTCCAGCGCATCCTCGAGGACTCGGCCTTCTGGAACGCGGTACAGAACACCCTGGTGCTGTTCGTCCTCCAGTTGGTGCTGTACTTCCCGATCCCCATCCTGCTCGCGCTGCTCATCAACAGCGTGGTCCGGCCCCGGGTGCGGGCGATCGCGCAGGCCATCCTCTACCTGCCGCACTTCTTCTCGTGGGTGCTGGTCATCGCCGTCTTCCAGCAGCTGCTCGGCGGGGCGGGACTCCTCTCCCAGCTGCTGCGCGACCACGGGTACGACGGGCTCAGCCTCATGACCGACCCGGAGACCTTCAAGTTCCTGGTCACCGCGCAGAGCGTGTGGAAGGACGCCGGGTGGGGGATCATCGTCTTCCTCGCCGCGCTCGCCTCGGTCAGCCCCGACCTGTACGAGGCCGCCGCGATGGACGGCGCGAACCGCTGGCGCCGCATGTGGCACGTCACGCTGCCCGCGCTGCGCCCGGTGATCGCCCTGCTGCTGGTGCTGCGCGTGGGTGACGCCCTGACGGTCGGCTTCGAACAGATCCTGTTGCAACGCGGCGCCGTCGGACCGGGAGCCGCGGAGGTCCTCGACACCTTCGTGTGGTGGAACGGCGTGCGCAACCAGGACTTCGGCTACGCGGCCGCCGCCGGCCTCGTCAAGGGCGTCATCAGTCTCGGCCTGGTCCTCATCGCGAACAAGGTGGCCCACCTCATGGGCGAGCAGGGGGTGTACAAGAAGTGACCGCCGTCATCGACAAACCCGCACGCACGCCCAGCCGGTGGGCGGCCCCGCCGCGCCCGGTGTGGGAGGAGAAGCCCCGCGGAGCCGGACTCCTCGGCAAGGGGCTGGTACTGCTCCTGGCCTGCCTGGCGATCGTGTTCCCGCTGTGGATCGTCGTCGTCACCAGCCTCTCCTCGCGCAAGGCCATCGACGAGGCCGGCGGGCTGGTGATGATCCCGACGGACATCACCTTCGTCGCCTACACGGAACTGCTCAGCGGCGGCCAGGTCACCCGCGCCGCGCTCGTCAGCATCGGCATCACCCTGGTCGGCACCCTCTTCTCCATGGCGGTGTCGGTGCTGTGCGCCTACGGGCTGTCCCGCACCGGCTCCCTCGGCCACCGCTGGATCCTCATGGCGCTGCTGGCCACGATGTTCTTCAGCGCGGGCCTCATCCCCACCTACCTGCTGGTGCAGTCCCTGGGGCTGACGGACACCTACCTCGCGCTGATCCTGCCCAGCGCGATCAGCGTCTTCAACATCCTGGTGCTGCGCGGCTTCTTCATGGGCATCTCGCAGGAGCTGATCGACAGCGCCCGCATCGACGGCGCCGGTGACCTGCGCATCCTGTGGCAGATCGTCCTGCCGCTGTCCCGCGCGGTCGTCGCGGTGATCACGCTGTTCTACGCCGTCGGCTACTGGAGCGCCTGGTTCAACGCCTCCCTGTACCTGAACGACCAGGACATGCTGCCCCTGCAGAACGTGATGATCCAGCTCGTGCAGAAGCAGGAGGCCCCGGTCGGCCTCGGCCAGGCGATCAAGACCGGTGAACTCTCCGGCCTGGCCGTGCAGATGGCGGTGATGGTCATGGCCCTGCTGCCGGTGGCCGTGCTGTCTCCGTTCGTCCAGCGTCACTTCAAGAAGGGGATGCTGACCGGCGCCGTGAAGGGCTGACGCCCCGCTCCCCGACCCCGTCGTGGCCGGTCGCTCCTGACCAGCGGCCGGCCGCGGCGGAACCTCTCGCTCCCGACCAGCCGCCGTCCATGACGGACCCGGCCGCTCCGCCCGTCCCTGCCCCGAGCCGCACAGAACGAGGTATGTCATGCATGCGTCCCTGTCACGCAGCCCGAGCCGGCGCGCCGTACTCGCCGGGACCGCGGTTGCCGCCGCGCTCACCGCCGTTCCGTTCGCACCCGGGCGCGCGCACGCCGCCGAGGAGAAGGCGGACGCCCCCGCGTACCGCTGGCGCAACGTCGTCATCGGCGGCACCGGGTTCATCACCGGCGTCCTGTTCCACCCCCGCGTCCGCGGGCTCGCCTACGCCCGTACCGACATCGGCGGCGCCTACCGCTGGGACGACCGCACCGACCGCTGGATCCCGCTCCTGGACCACCTCGGCTGGGACGACTGGAACCTGCTCGGCGTCGAGGCGATGGCCGTCGACCCCGCCCATCCGAACCGGCTGTACCTGGCCTGCGGCACCTACTCCCAGGCGTGGTCCGCCAACGGCGCGATCCTGCGCTCCGAGGACCGGGGCCGGACCTGGCGGCGCACCGACCTCACCGTGAAGCTCGGTGCCAACGAGGACGGCCGGGGCACCGGCGAACGGCTCCTGGTCGACCCGCGCGACAGCGACACCCTGTGGCTGGGCACCCGGCACGACGGCCTGTGGAAGTCGGTGGACCGGGGCGCCACCTGGGCCCCCGTCACCGGCTTCCCGGCCACCCCGAGCGCCACCGGCCAGGGCGTCACCCTCCTCGTCGCCGCCCGCCGCACCGTCTACGCCGGCTGGGGCGACGCCGACGGCACCGTACCGAACCTCTTCCGCACGCCCGACGGCACCACCTGGGAGCCCGTCCCCGGACAGCCCTCCGGCACCGCGGCCAGGGTCCCGGTCCGCGCCGCGTACGACCGGCACACCCGCGAGCTGTACGTGACCTACGCCGACGCACCGGGCCCGAACGGCCAGTCCACCGGCAGCGTGCACAAGCTGCGCACGGTGAACAGCCGTTGGACCGACGTCACGCCCGTCGAGCCCGGCGGCACCACCCCCGACGGAGCCGCCGACAGCTTCGGCTACGGCGGAGTCGCCGTCGACGCCCGCCGTCCCGGCACCGCCGTCGTCTCCACCAACAACCGCTGGGCCGCGGTCGACACCCTGTACCGGACCACCGACAGCGGCCGCACCTGGACGTCCCTGAAGGACTCGGCCGTCCTCGACGTCTCCGAGACCCCGTACCTGAAGTGGGGCGAGGAGCAGCCCAAGTTCGGCTGGTGGATCCAGGCCGTCGCCCTCGACCCGTACGACTCGAAGCACCTCGTGTACGGCACCGGCGCCACCCTCTACGGCACCCGCGACCTGAGGCGCTGGGCCCCGCAGATCCGGGGCCTGGAGGAGACGTCCGTGACCCAGCTGATCTCACCCCCGACCGGGGGAGCGCACCTGCTCAGCGGGGCGCGGGACATCGGCGTCATGTACCACGAACGGCTCACGGCGTCCCCGGCGCACGGCATGGCGACCAACCCCGTGTCCGGGTCGGCGACGGGACTCGCACAGGCGGCACGCAGACCGGCGTACGTCGTCCGGGCCGGCTGGGGCGACCACGGCAACGGCGCGTACTCCCACGACGGCGGACGGACCTGGGCGCCCTTCGCGGCCCAGCCCGACCTCGCCCCGAGCGCACCGGGACCGATCGCCACCAACGCCGACGGAAGCGTGCTGCTGTGGTCCTTCGTGCACTGGGACGGCACCAGGTACCCCGCCCACCGCTCGGCGGACAACGGCACGACCTGGTCCGAGGTCCCCTCCTTCCCGAAGGGCGCCACGCCGGTCGCCGACCCGGTGGACCCGGCGCTCTTCTACGCGTACGACACCGACGCGGGGACGCTGCTCGCCAGCATTGACGGCGGCCGTTCCTTCACCGCCCGCGCGACCGGGCTGCCCGCCGGCGACAGCCAGTACAAGCTGGTGGCGGCGCCCGGCCGGTCCGGCGACCTGTGGCTGAGTACCAAGTTCAACGGCCTGTACCGCTCCACGGACGGCGGCCGCGCCTTCACCAAGGTGGAGAGCTGCTGGGCCTCCCACACCCTCGGCTTCGGCAGGGCCGCCGACGGCGCCGGCTACCCGGCGATCTACCAGGTCGGCTCCACCGAGGCCATCACCGCCGTCTACCGCTCCGACGACGAGGCGAAGAGCTGGACGCGGATCAACGACGACCACCACCAGTGGGGGTGGACCGGCGAGACGATCACCGGCGACCCCCGCGTGTACGGCCGCGTCTACCTCGCCACCAACGGACGCGGCATCCAGTACGGAGAACCCCGCTGATGCCCAACCTGTCGGACACCACCCGCCACCGCATCCTCTACGGCGGCGACTACAACCCCGAGCAGTGGCCCGAGGAGACCTGGCACGAGGACGTCCGCCTGATGAAGGACGCCGGCGTCAACTCCGTCACCCTCGGCGTCTTCTCCTGGGCGAGGCTCGAACCGCGCCCCGGCGTCCACGACTTCGGCTGGCTGGACCGCCTGATGGACCTGATGCACGCAGGCGGCATCGGCGTCGTCCTCGCCACCCCCACCGCCTCGCCCCCGCCCTGGCTGGGGCACCTCCACCCGGACACGCTGCCCCGCGACGAGGACGGCCGCACCGAGTGGTGGGGAGGCAGGCAGCACTTCTCGCACTCCAGCGCCACCTACCGCCACCACGCCGCCGCCATCACCGAGGCCCTGGCCGCCCGCTACGCCGGCCACCCCGCCCTCACCATGTGGCACATCAACAACGAGTACTGCACCTACGACCACGGCGACGAGGCCGCCACCCGCTTCCGCCGCTGGCTCCAGGACCGCTACGACAGCCTCGACGCCCTCAACACCGCCTGGGGCACCGCCTTCTGGAGCCAGGGCTACGGCGACTGGGCCGAGATCCTGCCGGCCCGCCGCACCCACTACCTCAAGAACCCGACCCAGGTCCTGGACTTCCGGCGCTTCACCTCCGACATGCTCCTGGAGTGCTACGTCGCCGAACGCGACATCGTCCGCCGCCACACCCCGCACCTCCCGGTGACCACCAACTTCATGCCGCTCTGGTCCGGCCAGGACGCCTGGCGCTGGGCCCAGGAGGAGGACGTCGTCTCCGTCGACCTCTACCCCGACCCGCGCGACCCCTTCGGCGCGCAGGAGGGTGCCCTGGTCCAGGACATGACCCGCTCGCAGGCACGCGGCCCCTGGATGCTCATGGAGCAGGCGGCCGGGCCCGTCAACTGGCGTGGCGCGAACCACCCCAAGCCGCGCGGCCTCAACCGCCTGTGGTCCCTCCAGGCCGTCGCCCGCGGCGCGGACGCCCTCTGCTACTTCCAGTGGCGCCAGTCGAGGCAGGGCGCCGAGAAGTTCCACTCCGGGATGGTCTCCCACGCGGGGGAGCGGGGCCGTACGTACCAGGAGGTCAAGCAGCTCGGCGCCGACCTCGCGAAGCTCGGCCCGCACGCGGCGGACGCCACGGTCACCGCCGACGTCGCCGTCCTGCACGACTGGCACTCCTGGTGGGCCGGCGCCCAGGACGGCCGCCCCTCCACCCGCTTCGACTACCCCGACGTCCTGCGCGCCTGGCACCGCGCACTGTGGGAGTCCCACCTCACCACCGACTTCGCCCACCCGGAACACGACCTGACCCCGTACAAGGCGGTCGTCGTGCCCCAGCTCTACGCGCTCACGGACGCGGCGATCGACAACCTCCTGGCCTACGTCCGCGGCGGCGGCACCCTCGTCTGCGGCTTCCTGACCGGCGTCGCCGACGAGGACGACCGGGTCAGGGCCGGCGCCATGGACGCCCGGCTGCGCGAACTGTTCGGCATCCGCGTCCTGCACGAGTGGTGGCCCCTGGAGGCGGACGAGACGGCCCCCTGCGACGGCTTCCACGGCACCCTGTGGTCGGAGGAGATCGAACCCGACGGCACCGCCACCGAGACCATCCTCTACAGGGGCGGCGAGCTGGACGGACTGCCGGCCGTCCTCGGCAAGGGCCGCGCCTGGTACCTCTCCACCCTCCCCGAGCCACAGGCGCTGCGCGACCTGCTCGCCCGCGTCGCCGCCGACGCGGGCGCCCGCCCCGTGCTCGACGGGCTCCCGGCCGATGTCGAGGCCGTACGCCGCGGCGACCTGCTCTTCCTCCTCCACCACGGCCGCGACGAGGTCACCGTGGACGTCCCGGGCACCCACCGCGACCTGCTGACCGACGCGACCGTCACCGACCGCGTCACCCTCGGCCGCTACGGCGTGGCGGTCCTCACGGAGCCGGCCCGATGACCGGCTCTCCCCTCACAGAGACGCCGTCGGCCGGTGGGCAGGCGGCCGGCGGGCCCGTGCACGGCACCTGGGAGCCCGAGCCCGCCGCCCGCTGGGAGGACGCCTTCCTGACCGGCAACGGCCACCACGGCGCCCTCGTGTCCGGCGATCCGGACGCCGACCGGGTCGTCGTCACCCACCACACCCTCGTCCGCCCGAACGGCGACGACGAGTACCGCCGCCCACCCCGGCTCGCGGCCGCACTCCCCGCACTCCAGGACCGCCTGCTGGCCGGCGTCACGACAGCCGCCGAAAGCTTCACCGACGGCCGCCCGCTCCAATGGGTGCGCCCCTTCCACCCGGCGTTCCAGCTCCGTCTGAACAGACCGCCCGGCGACGCCCACGCCGCCTATCACCGCTCCGTCGACTTCACCACCGGCGAGACGACCGCCACCTGTGGCACCTGGACCAGCCGCGTCTTCGTCTCCCGTGCCGACGACGTGATCGTCCAGCACATCACCGCGCCACACCTCACCCTCGACATCTCCCTCGACCCCCGCCTCCCCGGCGCCCCCAACGGGCTGGGCGTCGGCCACGGCGCCGTCCTCACCCCCGAGGGCGCCCAGCTCAGCCTACGCGCCCGCTACCCCGGCGGCAGCGGCCTGGCGTACACCGGCGTCACCCTGGTCGCCGTCACCGGCGGCACCACGAAGCTGGCCCCGCCCGGCGTACTCGTCGAGGGCGCCACGGAGGTGCTGCTCCTCACCCGGGTGCGCCGGCACACCGGCGAGCTGGACGTGGCCACCGAGGGTCGAGCCCTGCGCGACCTGCCGGACGGGACGTCGTACGACGGCCTCCTCGGCCGCCACCTCGCCCTGCACCGCACCGCCTACGACCGCGTCACCCTCGACCTCGCCGCCGACCCCGCCGAACGCGCCCTGCCGGGCTCCGAGCTGCTCGGCCGCCCACGCGGCGCCGCCCTCCTGGAACGCCTCTTCGCCGCCGGCCGCTACCACCTCCTGTCGGCGAGCGGCATGCTCCCGCCCCGCCTGACCGGCCTGTGGACCGGCGACTGGAACACCGCCTGGTCCGGAGCCTTCACCACCAACGCCAACCTCAACCTCCAGACCGCCTCCGCCGCTGCCGCCGCCCTCCCCGAGGTCACCGAGGCCCACGCCGCGCTGGTTCACCGGCAGCTTCCGGACTGGCGGGACAACGCCCGCGCGATCTTCGGCACCCGAGGGGTCGTCGCCCCCTCCCACACGGACGGCGAGTCGGGACACACCTACCACTTCAACCGCGAGTACCCGCTGCACCTGTGGACGGCGGGCGCCGACTGGCTGCTCAAGCCCCTCGTCGACCACGACGACACTCGCGGTGCCCACGACCCCCGCACCACCGCCGCGCTCGCCGAGGCAGCGCTCTTCTACGAGGACTTCCTCACCCGGACCGACGAGAGCGGTGCCCTGCTCGTCGTCCCCTCCTACTCACCCGAGAATCGCCCGGCGAACGCCAGTTGGGGCACCGTCAACGCGGCCATGGACCTCTCCGCCGCACGGCACGCCCTGCTGACCGCCGCCGACCGCCATCCCGAGCACGCCGACCGCTGGCGCGCCCTGGCCGACCGTCTCCCACCGCACCGGACCAACGCCGACGGCGCCCTCGCCGAATGGGCCCGGCCGGGACTGCGGGACACCTACGACCACCGCCACCTCAGCCACCTCTACGGCGTCTGGCCGCTCGACGAGATCAACCCGTACGACACCCCGGCCCTCGCCGAAGCCGCCCACCGGGCCCTCGAACTGCGCGGCGCCGAGAACGACTCCGCCCACGGCCACCTCCACCACGCCCTGATCGCGGCCCGCCTGCGGGACGCCGAACGGGTCGCCCACGCCCTCGGCCAGGTACTCGACGGCGACTTCTTCCACGCGTCCCTGATGAGCGCGCACTACCCCCGCCGCGACGTCTACAACGCGGACGCCGCGCACGCGCTGCCGGCCGTGCTCATCGAGATGCTCGTGCAGTCCACCCCCAACCGGCTGGTCCTGCTGCCCGCCCTCCCGGAGTCCTGCCCGGCGGGCGAGCTCAAAGGCGTACGCACGCGGTTCGGGGCGGTACTCGACCTCACCTGGACGCCCGACGGCGACGCGACGGCCGTCCTGCGCCCCGGCCGCACGCACCGCGTGGAACTCCGGACCCCCTTCGGCGCCGAACCGCTCGACCTCGTCGCCGGCGAGGACCGCGTCATCAGCGTCAAGGCGCGGTAGCACCACCACCGCACCACCACCGCACCACAACAACGTCCGGTGCTCGGGCGCCGGCAGCCGGCGTGCCCGCGCACCTCGGTCTCGCACTCGGACTCGGGAAGCGCGTCGGCCGCAGCCGACGCTGCCCTCCCCGGCCGGGCGGCCGTGCCGTCAGGCGCGGTCGACCTCGGCCCGCAGCGCGTTGTACCCCGCGAAGGCGGATTCGACGCCGGCGCGGGTCAGGCCGTACCGGGACAGCTCGTACCGGTGCGGGCGGGTGCCCTTGGGCCGGGCTGCGACCCCGGCGAGCCGGGCGGCCTCGGCGTCGGTCCAGCGGGCGCCGACGGCGGCGTAGAGCTTGGGCGCGCCCACGCCCGGATCGGAACCGAGCCAGGAGTACGGGACGTCCACCAGCGACTGCCGGGGGATGGCGGCACGGGCCGCGAGACCACGCGCCGCGGAACGACTCAGCAGGTCCAGCCAGGTGGCGCCGATGGCGTGCCGGTCGACGGGGCGGGTGCCGAGGACCATGCCGTGCTCGACCAGGCTGCAGAACGACGCCACGGCGGTGACCGGGTCGCGGTGGGTCCACACGATGGTGGCGTCCGGGAAGACGGTGTGCAGTGCGTCGAGGTTCTCCAGGTGCATGGGGGACTTGAGGATCCAGCGGCGGCGCGGGCGGCCGTACTGGAGCACCTGGTAGACCTGCTTGAGGTGACGGTAGTCGGGGACGAAGTCCCGCTCGTAGTGCCAGGCCTGGTATGCGGGGATCCGTGCCGAGGACAGCGGCATCAGGGCGTGCGGCAGGGCGAAGGTGCACTCCTCGGGGCCGTCGGCGGTCATCGGGTGGATGTCGCGGAAGCGCGGCGCGAACAGGTTGGTGCCGTCCACCAGCCGCCGCGCGGGCGCCGTCGCCCTGCGTCGCCCTCCGGGAGGCACCTCCAGGCCGGGGGTGAGCAGCTCCCACAGCCGGGGGGAGCGGTGCGCGTCCGACAGGGACAGCACGCCGTGTGTGAGCGTCGTCGCGGTGCGCGGCAGGCCCACCACGAACACCGGTTTCTCGACGGGTTCGCGCTCGATGCCGGGATGCCCGGCGATCAGCCGCCGGATCCGGGCCCGGTTGGCGAGGTGTCTGCGGACGTGGGACCGCGCGGACTGCCAGCCGACCGGGGTGAGGTTCTCGGCCCCGGCCCACCAGCGCAGCAGGGAACGGAAGTCGTCCGCGAACCGCTCGTCGCCCACCACCCCACCCGCCCGTGCCAGGAGCCGGTCGAAGGTCCGGTCGGGCGTACGACGTGAGCCGAACGCGGGTCGCAACGCCAGGTCGGCGAGGCTGAGGGCGAGCGGAGTCGAGGGCACGGAATTCCTTTCGCGTCCGAACAACTGTACTGCGGTACAGGCAAGTTGACACGAGAACGCGGACTTCGCCGACGGGGCGGCCGGGGCCGGTCCCGTCGGCGACCCCTCGGGTACGGCCGCTACCGGGCCACCGGCGACTCGGCCCCGTCCCGCAGGAACAGCGGGATGCGGTCCAGCGGCGCGTCCACCGTCACGCTCGCCCCGCCCTCGTCGAAGGTGCGGGAGTTCTCAGGCTGGGCCGTGCGGCCGGTGAGCGGTCAGACGGTCTACGACCGGACGGGCGCCGGCCCCGAGCTGGCTCGCACCGTCAGCTCCGGTGCGAGCAGCACGACCTCGTCGCTCCCGCGCCCGTCGAGCTTGGCGACCAGCTGCTCCACGGCGTGCCGGCCCATCTCCTGCGCGGGTACGGCGACCGACGTGAGCCGCACCGAGGCCTGGGTGGCGACCTGCTCGGGGCAGACCGCGACCACCGACACGTCCTCGGGCACCGCTCGGCCCTGCTGGCGCAGCAGGGCGAGCAGCGGCTCGACCGCCGACTCGTTCTGGACGACGAAGCCCGTGGTGTCAGGGCGTTCGTCGAAGACGCGGGCGAGGGTCGCGGCCATCGCGTCGTATCCGCCCTCGCAGGAGCGGTGCAGCAGCCGCAGCCCGAGCTCCCGCGCCCGGGTGCGCAGCCCGTCGAGGGTGCGCTCGGCGAAGCCGGTGTGCCGTTCGTAGACCGCGGGAGCCGCACCGATCACAGCGATGTCCCGGTGCCCCAGCTTCGCCAGATGCTCCGCACACAGCGCGCCGGTCGCCCGGAAGTCGAGGTCGACGCAGGTCAGGCCGGTGGTGTCGGCGGGCAGACCGATCAGGACCGACGGCTGGTCCGTGCCGCGCAGCAGGGGCAGCCGCTCGTCGTCGAGTTCGACGTCCATCACGATCATCGCGTCCGCGAGCCCGCTGCCGGTGACGCGGCGCGCCGCATCGGGGCCCTCCTCGCCGGTCAGCAGCAGGATGTCGTACCCGTGATTGCGCGCGCTGGTCGCGACGGCGATGGCGATCTCCATCATCACCGGCACGTACATGTCCGTGCGCAGCGGGATCATCAGCGCGATGATGTTCGACCTGCTGCTGGCCAGGGCGCGGGCGCCGGCGTTCGGGTGGTAGCCGAGCTTACGGATGCTCTCCTCGACCCGCTGCCGGGTGGTGGTGGAGATGGACCGCTTGCCGCTGAGGACGTAGCTCACCGTGCTCGCCGAGACTCCGGCGTGCTGGGCGACCTCGGCGAGGGTGACCATCCAGCTCTCCAAGCTTTGTGAAGCGCTTCGACAGCGCGCGGGGTGGACGAAAGCGGGTGAGGGTGGTTCGACATTAACCGCAGCGGGGGTGGGTGTCCATAGGTTGTCGAAGCGCTTCGACACC